>JANNDF010000306.1:0-16341 GCA_031387445.1 Planctomycetia bacterium | reverse complement strand
GGGTGGGGGGGGGCTTGTTACTTGTCCCGGACCCCCCCCCCGGCCGTTCCCACGCGGCCTGCACCCCGCGGGGTGCTTGCGACCGGGCAAAGCGCCGCCTCACCCCACCAGTTCCTTCCACTGCTTGTGGTAGTCGGTCAGCCACTTCTCGCCGTCGTCCGGCTTCACCGCCGTGCCCACCTCGCACATCGTATAGCGGTCGTACCCGATGCCCTTCAGCTTGGCGAACAACTCGCGGTACGGGTAGACGCCCTTCTTGTCGTTGCCCAGGTCGTTGATGTGGCAACTCTTGATGTGCCCCTTGAGTAGGTCGAACCCGTCGTCCAACTTGCCGTTCACCACGTCCGTCGGGTTCGAGTTCCACGTCACCCCCACCGCCTTGTGCCCGCAGGCGTCCATGATCGCCCGCATCACCTTCGGCAGGGCGGTGTTCTCCTTCGGCCCGTGGACCTCCACCCAGATTTCGACGCCCGCACTCTCGGCCGCCTTGCCGCACTCGGCCAGCGCCTTGCCGATTTGCGCCACCGCCTGTTCGGTGGTCATCCCCTTGCCCACCCCGTTCGGCCGCACCTTCACCCCCTTCCCGCCGAGGTTCTTCACCAGGTCGATGAACTCCTTGCACTGCTCCACGTTCTTCTTCACCACCGCCGCGTCTTCCGAGTGGAACTCGCACACGCTGCCGCACCCCCAGAACACCACCCCGCTGTCGGCGAACTGCTTCTTCACGTCCTTGCGTTGATCCGCAGTCAGACTCGGCTCGACGCCGTGCTTGTGCGTGGTGCGGCACTCCACCGCCGCCACCCCCGCCGCCTTGCAGTGCTTCAGGATGGTGGGCAGATCCCAGTCTTTCGCCACGTTGTAAGTGACGAGGCCGAGCTTGAACTTGGCGTCCTCCTTTTTCGGTTCTGCCGCCTTTGCGACCGCCGGCAGCAGGAGCGGAGCGACGGCTGATGCGGCCAGGAATGAGCGACGGGAGAGGGTGGTCACGGGGAGTTCCAGGGGGGAAGTGGGCCACTGCGCAACCCATGATGCCCGCGGGAAATGCGTCGGCAAGAAAAAAATCGGCGAACCGGACAATAACCCGGCCGGCTCGCGCATCGTGTCTAGTGAAGTGCCGGTCGGCTTCGGGGTTGGCAGCGTCCCCGGAGTTGGCCGGCGCTTCATTTTTCACTTCCCATCTCCTTCAGTTCCAGTTCCAGCCACTCCTGCTTTCACCGCCTCCGCTTGTCCTTCAACCACACCAGTTCTTCCGCCAGTGGTTCGAGCTTGGCCACCGCCACTGTCAGCACTGCGACCTCTTTGTCGGTCTCGTCCAATTCTTGTCGACGGATCTCCGCTCTCTCGACCAGCCGCTGAATATTGCGCATCACAGTGCGTAGGGCCTTCCGCGCTTCCACGACCGCGGGCGTCCGCAGGTATGCCTCCACTTCCGGGCCGACTACCTTCTGTGTCGCCTGCACCTCGTTGAACAACGCCGCCGGCTCGCCCGGCTCGCGGGTGGGATGGTTTGAGCCACCTCACCCCACTCGTGTCAGAAGTCACCCGACACGACTTCTCCACCGGCGCGGGTGGCGAGTGCGGGGAGGATGTCGTTCGCGGAGTACCGGAGTAAGTGAACGCTGCCGTCGCAGAAGGCGAAGTTCGCCCCGCCGGGGTGCGGACTCCAGAAGTGAAACATCCCGCACTGGTCGTCGAACCGGCTGGCACGGAAGGGGTACGCACCTGATCCACATTTCGACCCGCTCACAATCGGCTGGAGATTCTGCTCTCGCACGCCGAGGATCAGGTCAGCCGATCCGCTCAACTGCTGGCCCACCCCGGCGTACCACCAGCCGAACTGGAAGTCGGCACTCGGCGGACGCTCGCCCAGCAGGAGCGTGTTGCTGGTGCCGTCGGTGACGGCGTTCAACCCGAACCGCTGATCCTGCACGAACACCCCGTCCTTCGACTGGTAATCCTTTCCAGACACACCCAGGTAACTGGTGAACGCAATCCGGTGTAAGGTCTTCTGCGACACCTGCGGGGTGGTGACCCGCGAGTCGGTCGGGCAGATGTACGCCTTCACGACGGTGGTGGCGTGAACGTGCGGCGGGTCGGTGAACGGCATGGGCATCTCGCGGAAGGCCGGAGCAATCTGAGCGGACAGGTTCTCCTGTTCGATGTACGGCAGCAGGTCGAGCGTCCAACCGGTGAACGGCCGCTTGTCGGCGTTGAAGAACGAGCGGTGGCCGACGGGCAGGGTGTGGTGGGTGTCGTGATAGTTGTGCAGGCCCAGGGCGAGTTGCTTCATGCGGTTTTGGCAGTCGGCCCGCGCCGCCGCCCCCCGCACGTTCTGGACAGCCGCCAACAGCAGGCCGATGAGGATGGCGATGATGGCGATCACCACCAGCAACTCGATCAGCGTGAACGCCCGTCGGGTGTCAGTTCCGTGCATGGGTCATCCCACCGGGGGCGGAACGGGCTGAGTGGTGGTGCGGGTTCGACGGCGAAGAACAACACGAATGCCCACCGCCGTCACCGCGAACACCGCCGCCGCGATGAGCAACCACACCCACAACGGGATTGGCTTGGTCGGCGCGGTCACACCTTCCGGTTCGGGCAGCCCGTAGTGCGACATGTAGAAGATGCTGGGGTCGTCGGTCGGCGGCAAATTCTCAAATTCCCGAACTTGCTGGAAGGAATGAGCGGACAAATCACCCGGTCGCAAAATCTTGGTGTCAGCGACCAGACCAGCCATGAGATGCTCTTCCCCCGGCTTCTCGAGATACTGGACCTTGAAGACCGTTTGGTGTTGGGTTTTTGGATCGTAGTCAATGACTGCCTCCTCCAGGCGGTAGTGCCACCGCATGTTCAGCAGGAGGGAGCCTTTCGTCACACCACGGACCTCGGCGAGTTGATCCCGAGAAAGACCGGGCTTCACGGCGAAATCGAGACGAACCAATCCGCCTTCCACCCATTCCACTTTGGTCACGACCGTTAGCAGAGGGTTGATCAAATCGGACAGTTGATATGTGCCGGCTGGGGCGAACCAAACCAGTCGATGACGCAGCGACGAGTCGGCCGATCGGTTCCGGCCGGAATTGATCGCCGGAGGTTGAGGGGGTTCGGTAAGGACGAGTTGCCCGGATTTGCCTTCCCCTCTCAATCGGCAAGTGTAGGACACATTGAACAGCAAGATGATCCGTTCGGACTTCGCTTCTCGACCTTCTTCGAAGGTCGTCGTCAGCGTGTCGAAGGACACCCCGTCCGGCGAGTCGTTGTACACGACCTCAGTCGCATTCACAGGAAGCAACTCTCTTCCCGGCTTAGCCATCGACATCCGAGATGTCAGCCGATGGCTGCTGATTTGGCACTTGTCTGGAAGGGATGTCCAAGTTTCCCTGATGGTGTCGAGCAACTGGCCGCGATCCGATTCCTGAGCAGCCGAGTAGTGGGTTGACACAAATAGAACTACGACAAGGCCGGTGAGTACGGAGGGCAACGGGGTATGGCGGCGAGATTCTCTCATCGGACACCCATAGGGATAGTTGCCTGGTGATCGATTCGGTCAGCGTGCCAAACTGATGGGTCCTGAGCCAGCGGTTCACGACCCATCGTGATCTCGCGTCGATCACGGTTTGAGGAAACAGCCGCAGGTTTCTTGCGGGTTCGGCCCGGTGTTGGACGGTATCCCCCACTTGCATTTACACGAACCGCCGCCGACCGGAGCTATGGCCAGGCAACCGCCAACCCCAGTGCCGGCGAGAATACAAGACGGTTCGTCGAGGGCGACGCAACCGTTCGTGTTCCACGACCCGCAGCCAGCTGGGGGTGGGGGGGGAGGAATGGGATCATCGGCTCGCGCGGTCCCGGTCGGCCCGGCTAGCAGGCCGAGAACGGCGAACATCACCGCCAGCGCGGAACAGACCGACGACACCCTGTTCAGTGGACGCTGCATCGAACACCTCCTTTTCATTTTGAGTCGAGGGTAACGCTTCGGCCCGGACTGTCCGGGCTTACTCCTCCACACGACACCCGGCCGTGAGCCGGATGGTCCGGTGGTTCGGGCAGTCGGTGAACAGTTCCACCGACCGATTGAGTTCGCCGTTGGTTGCCGCGGGGACTTTGAGGAACACGCTGATCGTAGCGCTTTCACCCTGAGGTACTGTGACTGGCATGTCGGCCGTTGTGATGCAAGAACAGTCCGAGGTGCCGCCGATCAATCGCACCGGTTGAGAGGAGTAGTTCCACACCGTGAGTGAGGCGGTCAGCACCTCGCCCGGCTTGCCACTTCCGAAATCGAGCGTGTTGGGAGAGACGCCGAGCGACTCTCCACGGAGTCGGGCGACGGCCGCGGCTGGCGAGCCGAACGCGAGCGTGCTGCCCGCGGTAATGATCGCCAACAGTGCGACCACCCCGCCGGCCCATTTCAACGAACCAATGACCTCCACTCGGTTCACCAGCCGCGGGCACCCGACCGCGAGCAGTCCCAGTGCAGTGACATCCACGGCGAACGCCGCCCACGGGCTGGCTTTGATGACGCCGAAGCAACCGCAACTGGCTTGACCGATGATCCCGAGGTAGCCGCTGACGATTGCGAATCCAGCGAACGTGACGACCGCCGCGAGCCAGGAGAGGAACGGCGACTTCCGGCTGAGCAGCCAGACGCCGAGGAGGACTTCCCAGATGACGGCGAGCGATTGAACGGTCGGGCTGAGCAGCCAGCCGTACTGTGCGAAAGGGGAGACATTCCAGCCGACGAACTTGACCACCGCAGCGACGAGCAGAACGCTACCACTCACCACTGCCGCGACCGTCACAGCCCACCGTCGCCAGCCGGCAACGGCTCGGCTCGGCAGTTTGTGGTTCAAGGGGCTGCATTGCAGTCGCCCAAGATGAGATGTGGGGGATGCTAAGCCCGCACATCTCGCCTGTCAAGCGTCAATTCTGGTTTTATCTCCGTCCACCACCGACAGCAGTTCGTCCACGCTCGTGGTGCGTTTGATGCGGTCGAAGTGGGTGAAGGTGCCGCAGGCAGACGCGACCCGTAGCCACTGCTTCAGCCGCTTGAGGGTTCCCGCCGGGGTGCGGTCGCAGGCGGGGGTGTGGGCGATCAGTTGGGGGAGGAGGGTCGGCCAATCGATCTCAGTCCCCCTCACCCCGAAACCCACACCCACGAGGGGGGAGGGGGACAAAGCTACAGCCACCCGCGCGGCCAATCCCGGATCGGCCACTGCGCCGCGGCCGAGCATGAAGTGGATGCACCCGGTGGCGTCGCGGCAGCGGCGGAAGTCGGCGAGCGAGTGGATGTCGCCGTTCGCCACCACCGGCAGCCGCAGCCGCTCCCGCACCCAGCCGATCAACTCCCAGTTCACCGGCGGGGCGTAGCACTGCATCCGCGTGCGGGCGTGGATGGTGATCCAGCTCGCCCCGCCCTCGGCCGCCATCGCCGACGTGTCAAAGATGGTGTCGGTGCGGTCCCAGCCCAGCCGCATCTTCGCTGACACCGGGATGTCAGTGGGCACGGCGGCTCGCACGGCCCGCACCACCGCCCGTACCCGCGGGGGGTCTTTCAGCAGGCTCGCCCCGCCGTCGTGCTTGTTCACCGTCGCCGCCGGGCAGCCGAAGTTCAGATCAATCGCCGTCGCCCCGGCCGCCACCGCGTTCGCCGCACTCTCCGCCACCCGCCCCGGATCGCCGCCGAGCAGTTGCACCTGTACGGGCAAGCCGCTCGGCGTGCGGGCGCTGCACAGCAACTCCGGCACCCGCTTGCGGAACACACTGGCGCCGAGCACGGTGTGGCTCACCCGCACGAATTCGGACACGCAGAAGGTGTACCCGCCGACGGCCGACAGCACCGCCCGCATGGGGGCGTCGGTGAGGCCTTCCATCGGGGCGAGGATGACGGCAGGAGTGGTCGGGCACAGCATGCGGTGATTCTACCCCACCTGGGGGTTGCTCATCTGTTCAACGACGGTTGCCGTAGATCAACGTGCCGCCGGCGGTGGAATCACTTGCCGACTCTCCGGATGACGACGCCATGTCCGATGCGAGTGACCTGACCGTCCTGTTGAATGACCTGAACGGCGGCGACACCGCCGCCCGCGAGAAGGTGATCGATTCCGCCGCCGCTGGCGTGCGTCGGCCGAACTGCTG
Source organism: Planctomycetia bacterium (assembly GCA_031387445.1). Taxonomy (GTDB): domain Bacteria; phylum Planctomycetota; class Planctomycetia; order Gemmatales; family Gemmataceae; genus JALHQU01. The sequence continues at coordinate 10,206 of JANNDF010000306.1, read as the reverse complement.
ACCGCCGCCCTCGGCGGACAACTCCCGTGCGGGTGAGTGGGCCGGCACCCATCCCATTTCCCACACTTCCCCTTGTGCGGCCGGTTTTGGTTCGCCAAGGTCAACAGCGTATTCTTCCTATCGATCATCCGGTTTGGTCTGCCCGTCGCCCGTGTTGGGTTCTGCGACGCCGCCCCGCGGCGGTACAACCGTTTCGTGCCGAATTCATTTGCCCACCCCCCTCTGTTGACAGAGGATACCCCCACCCGTGCCGTCCCAGCCCCTTTCGCGGAGTGGAAGGCGTCACGGGTGACTCCGGAGCGTGCCGCGATGGCCAAGGCCAACGACTACACCGACATCCTCGTCCGCAAGAAAGTGCTGAGCGCCGACCAACTGTCCGAGGCCCGCGACCTGGCCATGCGGACGGGGGTGAAACTTCAAGACGCGCTCATCAAGTCGAACTACGCCAGCCCCGGCGAGGTGATGGAGGCGTTGGCCGAGTTCCACGGCATGGCGTTCGTCGATCTGAGCAACGTCGAGATCCCCAAGGCGGTCATCGAACTGATGCCCGAGAGCGTGGCCCGCGAACACGTGGTACTGCCGTTCGAGTTGGAAGGGCAGGTGTTGAAGGTCGTCACTTCCGACCCGACCAACTACGAGACCCTCCAGAAGTTGCAGTTCATCCTGAACAAGGACATCCAGCCGGTGCTGGCGGTCCAGGAGCAGATTCAGGAGGGGATCAACAAGAACTACGGTCAGAGCGAAACGGAGTCGATGGACTCGATGATCAACGAGTTCACCGGCACGCAGATCGACAGCACTCAGATCGACGCCGGTGGCGGCGACCTGGCGAACGCTGGCGACTCCGAGGCGCCGGTCGTGAAACTGGTGAACCTGATCATTCAAGAGGCGGTCGGACTGCGGGCGTCGGACATTCACATCGAGCCGTTCGTGGACCGGGTGCGGATTCGCTACCGCATCGACGGCATCCTGGTCGAACGCGACGCAGTGCCCCGCCGACTGCACACGCCCATGACCGCTCGTTTGAAAGTCATGGGGAGTATCGACATCTCCGAGAAGCGCCGCCCGCAGGACGGGCGGATCAAACTTCAGCTTCAAGGTAAACATTACGACATGCGGGTGAGCCTACTCCCCACCGTGCACGGTCAAAGCACCGTCATGCGGATTCTCGACCGCGGGAACATCTCAGTCGGCATTCGGGATCTCGGGTTCAACGAGGAAGACTACCTGCGCTTCCAGTCGATGATCAAACGGCCGAACGGCATCTTCCTCGTGACCGGGCCGACGGGGTCGGGCAAGACGACCACCTTGTACGCCGCTTTGAACGAGATGAACCGACCCGACCGCAAGATCATCACCGCCGAAGACCCGGTGGAGTACTACCTGCCGGGTATCAATCAGGTGGAGGTGAAGCACCAGATCGGACTGGACTTCGCCCGCATCATCCGGTCGATGTTGCGGCAAGCGCCGAACATCATCCTGGTCGGCGAGATTCGCGACAAGGAAACGGCCGAGATCGCGGTGCAGGCCTCGCTGACGGGACACTTGGTGTTCAGTACACTGCACACGAACGATGCGCCCGCTGCCGTCACCCGCCTGATCGACATCGGGGTCGCGCCCTTCCTCATCGCCAGCTCGGTCATCGCCATCATGGCCCAGCGGCTGGTGCGGGTGAACTGCGTGAAGTGCCGCGAGCCGTTCCAGTTCGACCAGCAGCAACTGCGGGCCTGTGGGCTGAATCAGGAGCAGATCGCCAAGGGGACGTTCATGAAGGGGCGGGGGTGCTCGCACTGCCGGCAGTCGGGCTACCGTGGGCGGCTGGGGGTGTTCGAAATGATGAGAATGACCTCGCAACTGCGGGAACTGACGTTCGCCCAGGCGCCGGCCCAGGAACTGCGGCGGAAGGCTCGTGCCGGTGGGATGAAGACGCTCCGGGAAGACGCGGTGCTGAAGGTGGTGAAGGGGACGACGACGCCGGACGAGGTGTTGGTGAACTGCCACGGCATCGAAGACAAGGCCACCGCGGGGGCGTAGCCCGGTGAACCGGTGGCGTGAGCCGCTTGGGTGAATGCAACCCAGGCGACTCACACCGCCGTTCACCGACTAGACTCTTCGCCCGGCGGCCGTCCGCCTGACACGGATTTTTTTGGCAGTCTGTTCGTACCGCCCAACAATGGGTTGGCCACCCGCGGAGGCGCTCGCACGCCTTCGCCGGCTCGGCGTGCCGCCGCTCGCCCACGATCCCGCAGGAGGGTGTCGCTTGTCCAGCGTGGCCATGGAGAAACTGCTCTCCACCGTCATCCAGGTGAAGGCCAGCGACCTGCACATCAGCGTGGGCCAACCGCCCGTGGTGCGGGCCGGCGGGCGGATGCGGAAACTCGACGCCAAGATCCTCACCCCCGACGACACGTCCGCGCTGATGAAGTCGATCACCCCCGACCGCTGCCAGCAGGAGTTGCAGCAGAAGGGGGGGGCCGACTTCGCCATCGAGTACACCGACGGGTACCGCTTCCGTTGTGCCATCTTCAAGCAGCGGGGCAGCATCGGCATGGTGCTGCGGCGGATCCCGTTCCAGTTCCTCACGTTCGAGCAACTGCGGATGCCGGAGGCGGTGCGGTCGCTCATCGTCCGCCCGCGGGGGCTGCTGCTCGTCACCGGGCCGACCGGGTCGGGAAAGACGACCAGCCTGGCGTCGATGATCAACTTCATCAACGACAACTACGACCGCCACATCATCACCCTGGAAGACCCGATCGAGTACTTCCACAAGCACAAGAAGTGTACGGTCAACCAGCGCGAGATCGGCGTCGACGTTGCCGACTTCAAGGAGGGCATCCGCCGGGCACTCCGGATGGACCCGGACGTCATCCTCGTGGGCGAAATGCGGGACCTGGAGACCATTCACGCGGCCATTGAGGCGGCCGAAACGGGGCACGTCGTGTTCGGCACCCTGCACACCTCCGGGGCGGCCAGCACCGTCAACCGGATCATCGACGTGTTCCCGAAGGACCAGCAGGACCAGGTCCGCACGCAACTGTCCACCGCCCTCATGGGGGTGTTGAGCCAGAGCCTGCTGCCGAAGATCCCGGACAGCGTCATCGCCGCCTACGAGATGATGGTGGTGACACCCGCCATCGCCAACCTGATCCGCGAGAACAAGGTGTACCGCATCGACTCGGCCATCCAGACCGGCCGCAAGGAAGGGATGTTCTTGCTCGACGAGTCGCTCTTCCGCATGTGGAAGGAAGGGTTGTGCGCGAAAGAAGAGGTGCTGCTCAAGTCGGGCAAGCCGAACGAACTGGCGGCCAAGATCGCCGCCGCCGAACGCGGATCGCTGGACGACGACGAGGATGAAGAGGACGACGAGGATGAAGAGGACGACGAGGATGACGACGACGATGACGAAGACGAAGACGACCGCCCGAAGAAGCGGCGGTAGCGACTGGCGAACGGCGAACGGCGCGACGTGAGTCCGCCGGTTCGGTGAACCGCGGGTGTGAACCCGCGGGTGCTTCTGTCCCACCCTGGCGGCTCACGCCGCCGGTTCACCAAGACATTCCCGCACACTACAGACCTCCCTCATGTCCACCGTCCCGACCCCGAACGACCCGAAGAAGCCGGCCCCGCCCGCGGCCGGTGCCGCGAAGCCGGCTGCGCCCGCGTCGGCGGGTACACCGAAGCCGGGCACCCCGCCCGCCCCCGGCCAGAAGCCCGCCGCACCGGGCACCCCCAATGCGCCGAAGCCGGCCGCCCCTGGCACTCCTGCCGCCAAGCCGCCTGTCCCCATCAACTCGGCCACGGGTGCCAAGCCTGTAGCCCCCGGCGTGCCCAAGCCGACAACGCCCGGCGCGGTGAACAAGACGCCGGCCGGCGGCACCCCTGCCGCCCCCAAGCCGGCCACCGGCGGGGCCGGCGCCAAGCCGCCCGGGCAGAAGCCGGTGGCGTCCGGCGCGGCCCCGAAGCCGCAGAGGCCGAAGCACACGCACGTCGACAACACCTCCCGCCAGCTCGGGCAGAAACTGGTGGACCTCGGCTACCTGGACGACGCCCAGCTCGAGAGCATCTACGAGGAGATGCGGACGAGCGAGCTGAAGGTGGGCGAGATCGCCATCCAGCGGGGGCTGCTGACCGACGACCAGTTGTTGCAGGCGACGGCCGAAGTCCACGGCATGCGGGTGAGCACCCTGGAGGACGTGAAGCCGAGTCCGGAGGCCATCAAGATCGTCCCGCAGAACATGGCCGAGTTGTACAAGATGGTGCCGCTGTCGTTCGAGAGCGACACCCTGACGGTGGCCATGTCCGACCCGAACAACCTGATGGCCATCGACGACATCAAGAACTTCCTGAGCGTGCGGAACGTCACCCCGGTGCTGGCCCCGGCGGCGGCGGTGGACGCGCTGATGAAGAAGGCGTACGGCGGGCCGGGGGCGGAGGAGTCGCTCGGCAACCTGATCCAGCAGTTGGAGAAGGACGAGTCCATCGGCAAGAGCTCGATGCGCCGCGAGACGAGCATCGACCTGGACGACCTGCACGAGATGGCCAACTCCGCCCCGGTGCGGAAGCTGATCAACATGGTCATGCTCATGGCCATCCGCGACAAGGCGTCGGACATCCACTTCGAGCCGTTCGAAGAGGAGTACAAGATGCGGTACAAGTGCGACGGGGTGCTGCTGGAGATGGTGCCCCCGCCGCGCCACCTGGCGAACGCCATCGCCAGCCGCATCAAGGTGATGGCCAACCTGGACATCGCCGAACGCCGCCTGCCGCAGGACGGCCGCATCGAGCTGACCATCGGCGGCAACCGGGTGGACATGCGGGTGAGCGTGCTGCCCACCATGTTCGGCGAGAGCGTGGTCATCCGGGTGCTCGACAAGGGGAACGTCGGCCTCAGCCTGGACAAGATCGGCATGCCGCCGGAACTGCTGGCCGAGTTCCGCCAGGTGATCAAGAAGCCGAACGGCATCGTGCTCGTCACCGGGCCGACCGGCTCCGGCAAGACGACCACCCTGTACTCCGCCCTGTCCGAACTGAACGACATCGACACCAAGCTGATCACCACCGAAGACCCGGTCGAGTACGAGATCGACGGCATCATCCAGTGCCCGATCAACCACGAGATCGACCTGACCTTCGCGGCCGCCCTGCGGTCCATCCTGCGGCAGGACCCGGACATCGTGCTGATCGGCGAGATCCGCGACCTGGAGACGGCCCAGATCGCCATTCAGGCGAGCCTCACCGGGCACCTGGTGTTCAGCACCCTGCACACGAACGACGCGCCCAGCTCCATCACCCGCCTCCGCGACATGGGGTGCGAGCCGTTCCTCATCACCGCCTGTCTGGAAGCCATTCAGGCCCAGCGGCTGGTGCGGAAGGTGTGCGTCCACTGCCGCACCTGGTTCGAGCCGACCCGCGACCAGTTGATGGAGTTGAACCTCACCGCCGAGCAGGCGAAGGGCAAGAAGATGGCCTTCGGCGAGGGGTGCGACAAGTGCAACAGCTTGGGGTTCAAGGGCCGCACCGGGCTGTACGAGCTGATGATGATCAACGACGAGTTGCGGGACATGATCGGCCGCGGGGCGAGCACCGACCAGTTGCGGGAGTACGGCAAGACCCGCGGCATGAGAACGCTCCGCGAGGACGGCCTGCGGAAGCTGTTCGACGGCATGACCACGGTAGAAGAGATCGTCCGCGAGGTGGTGACGGACGACTGATGCCCCGCCCGAAGCCGCGGAGCGGCGTCAGCCGGCGTGTGCCCCACGCCGCGAAGCGGCCGTCTGATGTAGCCCAGGGCGGAAGCCCTGGGTGGGGGATGGATGGCGGAACCGCCCCGGAGGGGCCGGCGGACACGAACGACGCCGGCCCCTCCGGGGCGGGCCGGATGGATGAACATCACACCCAGGGCTTCCGCCCTGGGCTATGGACGGCGGCCCCTTCGGGGCGTACCCGCAATCCGCAATCGAGGGGCGGCAATGCCTACATACAAGTTCGAGGGGATGGACACCAACGGGACCGAGGTGAAGGACACCGTCGACGCGGCCAACGAGGAAGAGGCCCAACAGAAAGTGAAGGCGATGGGCTACTTCGTCACCAAACTGACGGCCGTCGGGGCGAAGGGCGGGAAGAAGGGGAAGAAGAAGACCGCCAAGTCGCGGAAGAGTTTCACCATCGGCGGTGTATCTCAGAAGATGCTGACGATCTTCACCCGTCAGTTGTCCACGCTGCAAGACGCCGGCCTGCCGGTGTTGCGCAGCTTACGGATCCTTGAAAAGCAGATGAAGCCGTCCGTTCTGAAGAACGGGCTGATCGACGTGGTCGAGGACGTGGAATCGGGCATGACGCTCTCGGAGTCGTTCGCGCGGCAGCCGAAATGTTTCGACCGGCTGTACGTGAACATGGTGAAGGCCGGCGAGGCCGGCGGTGCCCTGGAAGTCATCCTGAAACGCCTGGCCGAGTTCAAGGAGAAGAGCCAGAGCCTGAAGAAGAAGATCATCGGGGCGATCGTCTACCCGGCGGTGGTCATCGCCGTCGCCACGGGCATCCTGATCTTCATCATGGTGGCCATCATCCCGAAGTTCAAAAAGATCTTCGACGAGTTCAACCTGCAACTGCCGTGGATGACGAAGACGCTGATTCAGGTGTCGGACTGGATGGCCAAGTACTGGTACTGGATCCCCATCTTCCCGATCGCCCTCTGGCTGCTGCTCAAGCTGATCCGCCTGAGCAAGACTGGGAACTACGTGCTCGACTGGCTGACACTGCTCATCCCCATCGTCGGCGGGCTGGTGAAGAAGACGATCATCGCCCGGACGATGCGGACGCTCGGCACGCTGGTGAGTTCCGGCGTGCCCATCCTGGAGGCGCTCAGCATCGTCCGCGACACGGCGAATAACGCCGTGTTCGAGAAGATGTTCCAGCGCGTGCTAGAGTCCATCCGCGAGGGGGACAGCATCTTCGAGCCGATGAAGAAGAGCCGGCTGATGGAAGACATGGTGTGCAACATGGTGGAGGTGGGCGAGGAGACCGGCGACCTGGACACGATGCTCTACAAGGTGGCCGACTTCTACGACGAGGAAGTGGACAACACGGTGAAGGCGCTGATCTCGCTCCTCGAGCCGATCATGATCGTGTTCCTCGGCGGGGCCATCGGGTTCATCGTCATCGCCCTGTTCCTGCCGCTCATCAAGCTGCTCGAAGGGCTGAGTAAATAGTGCGGAGTGCGGAACGGGGAGTGCGGAATGAAAACCGCCGCACCCCCCCGCCCGCCTCCCCGGACCCGGCCCGGTCACAACCCGAGACACGGTTTCACTCCGCATTCCGTACTCCGCATTCCGCACTGAGGAACTGCCATGCTTCGCCGACGCCTCCCCCGCCACCCGGCCGGCTTCACCCTGATCGAACTGCTGGTGGTGATCGCCATCATCGCCGTGCTGATCGGCCTGCTCCTGCCCGCCATCCAGAAAGTGCGGATCATCGGCAAGCGGGCGCAGGTGACCAACGAGCTCAGCCAACTGACCAGTGCCTGCACCAACTTCAAGACCGACTGGGGGCAGACCCCGCCCACCACGTTCACCATCCCGACGTTGAAGAACTCGAGCGACCCCAGCTTCCAACTGCTCGCGGCCAAGTACCCGCGGTGGGCGGCGAGCATCGCCGAAGGCGCTGCGACCGGCCTGCCGAACGGCGGGACGACGCTCGTCGGCAACCAGTCGATGGTCTACTTCCTCGGCGGGCCGAGCCTGACCGGGTGGGCGCACGACCGCCCGGTCGCCCCGTCCGCCGGGGCCACCGCCAAGATGACGTACCTGGAAATCTCGCCGAACAAGCTGAACACCGCCACCGCCGGCGCCGCGACCGTCTACGGCTACCCGAACGCCAGCCCGGTGTACATGGACCCGTTCGGCGTGCCCTACGTGTACTTCGGCAGCAACAAGATCGGCGGCAAGTACACCGGTGCCAGTCAGCCCGCCTTCAACTCGACATTCCCCAACGTGGCGGGAACCCAGGTGATCAACCCGTACCTGGATTCCACCGGCAAGTACTTGAACGAGAACGGCTGCCAGATCATCTCGGCCGGCGAGAACGGCGCGCGGACTTCGGCCCCCCGCGGGTTCGGGGTGGGTGGCGCGTGGACCCCGGGTGCCGGGGCGTACGGCCTCGCCGGATCCGACGGCGGCGACGACATGTCCAACTTCAACGGCAAGGACATGCTCGGCGTTCGCGGCCAGTAACCCCCACACAACACCCACGGAGGCCCGCCGATGATGACCCGCCGCCACACACTCCGGTCGCTCGCGCTCCCGGCTCGCCGGGCGTTCACCCTGATCGAGTTGCTGGTGGTGATCTCCATCATCGCCGTGCTGGTGGCGCTCACCGCCACCGCCGCGTTCGGCGTCCGCCGCAACATGCAGAAGCAGAACGCCGAGGTCACGCTCCAGAAGCTCGACCAGAAGGTGCAGCAGAAGGTGAAGACCATCCGCGACCAGATCAAGGACGACACGGGGAAGAACACGGCCGAGTACAACTCCGCACTGGCTCTGGTCGGCAACAACCCGGACGGGGCCAAGTCGATCATGCTGTACGGGCGGCTGAAGAAGGAGTTCCCGATGTCGTTCACCGAGGCGAAGACGCCGTTCACCGTGGGGGCATACCAGTACCCGGCCTCGCCGACGTTCAACGGCCTGCCGGCCACCGCCGGGTCCACGACGGAACAGGCGGCCGCCTGCCTGTACGCCGCCCTCGCCCCGATGGGGTTGGAAGGGCTGGAGAACCAGGTGGGCATCAGCCCGAGCGGGTACAAGGTGTTCGTGGACGGGTTCGGCACCCCCATCACGTTCGTGCGGCTGGCGTTCGACGGCAACCTGAACGAGTTGAACACGCCGCCGCAGACGACCGCCGCCAACCGCGACCCGTTCGACCTGGAAGGGAAACCGGCCACGGTCGTCGCGCTGACCGCGCTGTGGCCGACGCTCAACTGCCCGACCCTGAGCGACGGCGGCGCGTACCCGACCGCGGCCACCTACCGGGCGACCAACCGCAACCACGTGATCGCCCTGATCTCGGCCGGGCCGAACAAACTGTTCGCCGAGCCGACGATCTTCGACGGCGACAACCTGCTCAGCTACCGCCTCCGCAAGGAAGGCGGCAAAGGGGATTGACCTATGCGTGCGACGCTCCCCCGCCGCGGCGGGTTCACCCTGGTCGAACTGCTGGTGGCCGTCACCATCATGCTGGTGCTCATCGGGCTGGCGCTGTTGGTGGCCAACTCCGGCGTGATCGGCAACGCCCGCACCTCCAGCGGATCAGACCGCATCAGCGGGTGGCTGATGCAGGCCCGCGCCAAGGCCCAGCGGGACGGTGCCCCCCGCGGCATCCGGTTCATCCCGGACGCGACCGGCACGTTCGTCCGCGAGGCGCAACTCATCGAGGTGCCCGAGCCGTACACCATGCCGGCCGGCAACTGGGTGATGGTCGAACACGTCGGGCCGCCGTCGAACACGAAGCGGGTGTTCGTCGTCGGCCCGAACGCGGCCGACGTGCTGGCCAACGTGACCGTCGGCGACACCCTGTCTATCCCGTCGGCCGGCACCATCCACCGCATCGCGGCCCCCGGCCCGACGACGGTGCCGGGCGGCACCATCACCATCGGTACACCGCCCAACCAGATAACCTACCCGGCGGTGGAAATCCCGGTCGTGGTCCCCGCCCTGTTGCCCGACCTCGGGTCCGCAGCACTGACCGCACCCCCCGTCACGCCGACGCCCACCTACTCCACCCCGACGTTCGGGTTCATCCGCCAAGCCCGCCCCACGTTCGGCGAGCCGCCGTACCAGTTGCCCGAGACCGTCGCCATCGACGTGATCAACAGCCAGATCCAGCCGAACCCCCTCACCAACACCCTGGACGTGGTGTTCGCCCCGACCGGGGAGGTGCAGAACACGGGCGGACTCGGGCGGATCATCCTGTGGACGCGGAACCCGGAGGCGTTTGCCGGGAATCCGCGGCTCGCCAACGGCGGCGGCGACCGCCCGAGCTACGAGACGGCCGGTGAGATGCGGCTGATCGTGGTGTATACGAAGACGGGGGCCGTCGCCGTTCAACCGGTCGCCATGCCCAACGGCCCCGGCCCGGCCGTCCACGACCCGTACTCGACCACCCGCGACGGAATCGCCTCCGGTCTGTGATTCCGCACCGGCGAGCGGGGGGGGG
>JANNDF010000300.1:0-6744 GCA_031387445.1 Planctomycetia bacterium | reverse complement strand
CTCTGTGCCTCTGTGGTTAGTCCTGCTTCGCTGAATCACTTGAACGCCTCGAACTCCTTCCCGAGCAGGCTGCTGGCAATCTTCAGTTTCAGGATCTCGTCGGTCCCTTCGTAGATGCGGCACACCCGCGTGTCGATCAGATGGCGACCGGGGCGGTAGAGCGTGCTCCACCCGCGACCGCCGAACACCTGCACCGCGCGGTCGGCCGCATCCCATGCCGCGTTCGTGATGTGGAACTTGGCCTTCGCCGCGAGCAAGTCGGCTTCGCCCGCCAGCTTCTTGTCGGCCGGGTTCACCTTGTGCGCTTGCAGCGCCGTGGCGGCTTGCAAGAGCAGCGGTTCACTGCTGCACCGGGCCATCTCGATCATGGCGATGTGATCCTGCACCAACTGGTGCTTGGCGATCGCCTTGCCGTGCTGGTGCCGCGCCTGGCCGTAGTCCAGCACTTCCGCCAGGCAGTCTTCGATCACGCCCAGGCAGCCGGCCGCCACGCTCAGCCGTCCGCTCACCAGTGTGCCCATTGCGATGCGGAAGCCGTCGCCCTCGTCGCCGAGCAGGTTTTCCGCCGGTACCGCCACGTCGGTCATCTCGAACATGGCCGTGTTGCTGCTAAACATGCCCATCTTGGCCGTCAGGTTTTCGACGGTGAAGCCGGGCGATTTCGTATCGACGACGAACGCCGAGATCCGCCGGCCCGGACCCTCCGGCACGTCCGCCGGGTACGCGAAGACTACGATGGCGTCGGCGATGCCGCCGTTGGAGATCAGGTACTTCACCCCGTTCAGGCGGTAGCCGTCGGCCGTCTTGGTAAACGTGCTGGTCATCTCGCGGGGGTTGCTGCCGGCGTCCGGTTCGGTCAGGCCGAAGGCGAGTACCTTGTCGCCCGCCGCCGCCGCCGGCAGGTATTTCCGCTTGAGTGATTCACTCCCCCACGTCTGGATCGGGTACGCCCCGATGCTCAGGTGCCCGGAGAAGAACGTCCGCACGCCGGTGCCCTCCCGCCCGATGCGGACGAGTGCCTTGAAGTAGCTCACCGCATCCGCCCCGCGACCGCCGTAGGCCGGGTCGATGTTCATGCCGAGGATGTTGTGCTTCTTCGCCAGCGGCACCAGTTGGTCGTTGAACTTGTGCTCGACGTAGCACAACTCTTCCACCGGCCGAATCTCGTCGCAGAACGCGGCGGTGTCGGCGGCCAAGCGGGCGGGGTCGAAGGGCGGCATGGCGATCTCCCGGAGAGTGGGACGAGCGAACGGCACAGTCGAATTCTACCGCCGCAGCGGAAGTGGGGCACGGGTGGAACGCCGGTGCGGGTCTGTGCGTAACATAACCATCTGCCAGGAGTCGCGTCGAATGCCCACCTTTTCCGACCGGCTCGCTGAAGCCGTCGCCCGCTACGGCCCGCTGTGCGTCGGCCTCGACCCCCGGGTGGACATGCTGCCGCAGGAGTACGAGGACTTGCCGCCGGTCGATGCGGTCGAGCGGTTCTGCCTGAAAATCCTCGACCTGGTACGGCCGTATTGTGGGGTGGTGAAGCCGCAGGCGGCGTTCTTCGAACTGCTCGGCGGGGGCGGGTTCGAGGCCATGGACACGGTACTGAAGCTGGCACGGGAGAAGGGGTTCGTCACCATTCTGGACGGCAAGCGGGGCGACATCGCCAGCACCGCGACGGCGTACGCCGAGGCCGCGTTCGGCCCGACGTGGGACGCCGACTCCGTCACCGTCAACCCGTACATGGGGTACGACGCGGTCGAGCCGTTCCTGGCGGTCGCGCGGAAGACATCACCGGCCCGCGGGGTGTTCGCCCTGGTGCGGACCAGCAACCCGGACGGCGGGCGGTTCCAGAACCTGCTGTGCGACGGCAAACCGCTCTACCGGCACGTCGCCGAAGCGGTGGCCGCGTGGAACGACGGGTTCGGCGACGTGGGGGCGGTGGTCGGGGCGACAAACCCGGCGGAGTTGAAGGAACTTCGGCAGGCGATCCCGGACGTGTGGTTCCTGGTGCCGGGGTACGGCGCGCAAGGCGGAACTGCGAAGGACGTGAAAGCGGCGTACCGTGCCGACGGCAGCGGGGCGGTGGTGAACAGCAGCCGCGGGGTGGTGTTCCCGTACCACCGCGACGACGCCGACTGGGAGTTGAAGGTGATGAACGCGGCGATGAAGGCCCAGGCGGAGTTGAAGGGGTAGTCGTCAGCGGATTTGTCTCACTCTCACCACTTCCCCCCCCACCCTGACACCAGACTTGGAGGGCGGGTGGAGCGGCCTGCGACCGCAATCACGCAGCCGATGAGCAGGTGCGTTCACGCCCTGTACCACCGGCCGCGACGCCACGCCGTGTGAACGGAAGTGCAAAAAAAACACCCGACCGGGGTACGGTCGGGTGTGCAGAAAGGGGGGGTGCTAGGGGCGGGCCGGGTCGCCCGCGGCGGGGATCACGGGACCGACGGTTTGGTCGGAGCCGGAGCCGGCGCCGGCGACGACGGGACGTCGCTCTGGGACGTCACTGTGGGCACGCTGCCCGTCGCCAGTGCCGCCATGATCACCACCACCACCACCGAACACAGGTGCCGTCTTCGCATACATCACCCATGAGAGAAGGAAGCCGCCCAGGTAACAGGCCATGTCGATGTGGTCGTAGGTGCCGACGACCAGCCCGACCGCCTGGCCGAGTTCACCGCCGACGGCCAGCACCACACCGGTCATGACCCACAGGTTCATTCGCCGCCAGATCATCAGCATCCAGCTGGTGTAAGCATACACCCAGCAGCCGTCGGGGAGGGAGTTCGCCACCCACCCCGGCAGGGGGAAATCGGGCCGGATGATCAGCCAGTTCGCCCCGACCGCGTCGATCCAACGGAACACCAACATGTCCCGGTCCCGCCACCCGATGTAGATGGCGGTGCCAAGAGCCACCGGCAGGACGACGTGGAGGACGAAGTAGAGTGCCCGCTTCATCTCCCGCCCCGTCGGTATCGGCGTGGGTGTATCCACCACTTGAATACGGACGCGCCGACACCCGGCAAGCCGTCCGAGGGAAACGAGTCGTGCGGGTGGCGAACCGGCGTGTCACGCGGCCGGCGGGTCGTCGTCGATGATCGGCGCTTCGGCCTGCTTGAACCCTTTGGCCACCAGGAAGCGGTCGGCGATGCCCTCCTGCAGCGTCAGAATCTGGCCCAGGCTCTTGAAGTGCAAGCGGGCCGCCTTCCGCTCCACTTCCTCCAGTTGGCGGAACAGCTTGAACACCCACTTCATGCTCACCCCGCTCTCGCCCGCCTCGCGGATCAGGTCCTGGTCGAGCAGGAACTCGGCCAGCCGCTCCCCCTCCTCGAAGTTCTTCATGGCCGGCATGTTGATCTCGCGGGCCTCGCGGAGCACCTTCTTGAGCGCCTTGCGGGCCTCCCGCAGGGTGTACAGGGTCTCCGTCCCGTGCGCGTTCTTCACGTGCGGCGGGGCGTTCATCTTCTCCAGGGCGAAGTACACGTTCACGTGCAACTCGGCGTCCTCGTAGTGCCCCCGCACCGTCTTGAAAATGCCCTGAATGGCCATGTGGAAGCGGTAGCGGTTGATCAGCTCGTAGTAGTCGTCGTGGTTCACCCGGTAGCTCATCTGCACGTACACCAGGTACACCCGCCGGTCGAGCGTGCGGAACCAGTCGTTCAAGTCTTCGCGGTCCTTCTCCAGGTCCTTGATCTTCCGCTTCAGCTTCTTGCTCAGCGTGCCGTCGCTCTCCTTCCGCAGCCGTCGCAGCTCGTCGTTCACGTCCTTCAACTCGTCCACCTTCACTTCCAGCCCGGAGTACAGCTTCTCGAACACGCTCGCCAGCCGGGCGTCTTCCCACGGCTCCTTGCCGATGAGGTCGTCCAACTCGTCCAGGTCGCCGGGGTTGAGCAGCCGCCCGCTGTCGTAGGCGCCCTGGTAGCGGTCGTCGTAGGTGGTCTCGTGGTGCTCGTCGTCGATGAACTTCTGCACCACCTTCGGGTCGTCCAGGGCCGTCCCCTTCTTGATCAGCCCGCCGGCCCGGTACATCTTGTACGTCAGCCGCTCCCGCAGTTCGACCGGGCTGTCGAACAGGATCCAGGCGCTGCGGGTGTCCTCGTCGGCCGCCACGAACGGCGACTTCACGTGCTCCTCCCGCTCGTGCATCGGCGGGTGGTTGGCCTCCGGCGGGTGGTCCTCGACCGAGTCCTCGTCGAACACCTGCACCCGCTTGCCGTGGTGCGGCGTTTCCAGCTTGGGTGGTGACCCGTACTCCGGATCCTTCTTCTGCCTCCGCAGGATGTCGGCGGCGGCGTGCTGGTGGTAGAACAGGTCGCTCGAGTACAGCTTGTGATCGGCCGCTTTGAAGAGGTCGCGTCGCGCCATCAGATATGTTTCGACCGAGGTTTGCGCTTTGAACAGCCCGTGGACGATGGCATTGCTGCCGGCCAGGGCCGCCCCCACCCGGTCGGCGTGGAACTCGCCGTCCCAGGACAATTTGTCCTGGAGGTTGCCGTACATGCGATCCAACAGCCAGAGCGGGAAGCGGATCACCCAGGTGACGCCGGACAGCACTTTGCCGAAGAAATTCCCCTTCTGGTTCCACCGCCGGGCGAGCCTGTCCGCCGCCGAATAGCCGCGGACCATGTTGCCCATGATGATCGCCGCGCGCCACGTGTACACGCTCCCGCCGCCCCTCTGAGCGAAGTGCCCGAACTCGTGCGCCAGGATCGCCTTGAACTCGCTCAGGTTGAGCACGTTGATCAGCCCAATCCCGACCCACAGTTCCTTCTTCGGGCGGGTGAAGATGTTCGCCATCGTGAGTGGCATGTACGCCGCGGCGTTTGGCTCAGGAAACACCTGGATCTTATGCGGCTCGTCCACCCCGATCTCGTCGCACAGTTTGCGGACGAACGCGAACAGTCGCGGGTGGTCCTCCTCGGTCACCTCGATCATCAGGTCCTTCTTCTCCACCTCGCCCTTGGCGAAGAACCCGCTCATCAGGTAGATGAACACGCCGAGCGAGAGGACCGCCAGGGGGAAGCCGAGGCAGCAGAACTTGCCGCTGATTCCAAGGGCCACGAACCAGACTGTGGCGGTGAGGGAGGCGAACAGCATCCCCAGGTAGACCATGAACACCACGTACACCCACACCAGCAGCCAGGTCTGGCGTGAGCGGTACTCGGGCGAGTAGTCGGTGTATCCGTCCGGCACCTCGTCCGGGGTGGGCGGGTAGGGCACGTCATCAGACCGGGCCATCGGCAACCTCGGCGGAAAAACGGGAATGAGTTGCGGCCGGCGTCGGCAGATGTGAACAAGATAATTGAACCCCGCCCCCGCAAGCAAGGGGGCGCGGAATGTACTCCGCACCCTCCGGGTGCGGTTCCAGAGCCGCACCCGGAGGGTGCGGAGTACTTTGAGGTCCCCATGCCCGACTGGTCCGCCGCCCGCCGGCTCGTCCCGCTCGACCCGACCGTCACCATGCTGAACACCGGCTCGTTCGGCCCCACGCCGACGCCGGTGTTCGACCGCGTAACCGAACTCCGCCGCCGGTTGGCTGCCGGCCCCACCGACTTCTTCAACCGGCAGGTGCCGCCGCTGTTGTGGGAGAGCCGCTGCCGCACGGCCGAGTTCCTGGGAACGGTCCCCGAGCGGTTCGTGTTCGCCACCAACGTGTCGGTGGCGATCAACGTGGTGGCGAGTTCGCTTCGGTTCCCACCCGGCGGCGAAATCCTGATGACCGACCACGAGTACGGGGCGATGGAGTGGACGTGGGAGCGGGCGGCGAAGCGGCTCGGCATGACCATCCGCACGTTCCCATTGCCCACCATGCCCCGCGACCCGGCCGAGGTCGTCGCCGCGGCGGAAGCGGCGTTCACCCCGAACACGCGGGTGTTCTTCTTCAGCCATGTGCTCTCGCCCACTGGGTTGGTGCTGCCGGCGAAGGAACTGTGTGCACTCGCCCGAAGCCGCGGCGCGCTGAGCGTGGTGGACGGCGCTCACGCCGCAGCGATGCTGCCGCTGAACGTGACCGACGTGCACGCCGACTTCTACGCCGGCAACCTGCACAAGTGGCTGCTCGCCCCCATCGGCAGCGGGTTCTTGGTCATCGGCCCCGGCCTGGAAGACACACTCGAACCGCTCGTCGTGAGCTGGGGGTATCACCCCGACCGCTACCGCCCCGGCGAGCCGAACCTGACCGACCGACCCGATGCCCCGGACGGATTGGGCAGCACCCCGCGCACGCGGTTCATCGAGTTCGACGGCACACGCGACGTGTGCCCGTGGCTGGCGGTGCCGGCGGCAATCGACTTCCAGGCTGGGCTGGGGTGGGACGCGACCCGCGGGCGGATGGCGGAGCTGGCCGCGTACACGCGGCGGGTGATCGGCGAGCGACACGTGCTGAAGTTGGCCACGCCGGACGTGCAAGGGATGCACGGCTCGCTGACGGCGTTCGAGTTGCCCGCGGGAGTGAATGCAGAGAAGTTGCGGACAGCCTTGTGGAGCCGGCGGATCGAGATCCCGATCATCGAGAAACCGAAACGCCTGCTCGTCCGCGTGAGCCACCACTTCTACACGACCGAAGCGGAAATCGACGTGCTGAGCGAAGTGTTGCCGGAGGTGCTGGCATCTGCTCGGTGAACTGGCGGCGTGAGGCCCCGGGGGTAAAACCACCCCCCGCGCGGAAACCCCCCGGTAAACACGGACCAACCGAACGTGGCCCTGTGCCGCGCCGGGGGCGGGTCCACCCGGAACATGGCCGGGGGGGGG
>JANNDF010000274.1:0-5934 GCA_031387445.1 Planctomycetia bacterium | reverse complement strand
CCCCCCCCGCGCCCCCCCGGGGGGGGGCCCCCACCCCCCCTGGTCCCCCCCCCCCCCGCCCCTCGCGGGCCGGGTTCGCCAGGTCTCGGACTATGCCGCGATACGAACATTCGCCGCCGTTCGCTGGGCGTGCAGCACGATCTCCAGGCCGTTCACGATGCGGTCGCCGCCGCGGCCGTCGATCAGCCGCCGACCGCACCGCGTCATCCCCATTCGTTCGATCGGGTCGTTCAACACGAGCGCCACCGCCTCGGCCAGTTGGGTCTGAGTCACGTCTGGCGCCGCCCCGAGGAAGGTGCCAACCCCCTCGTCGTCCATTCGCTTGGCGTTGAGCAGGTGCCGCGTTTGGCTGGGGAGCATCAGTTGTGGGATGCCGACGCAGCACAATTCGAGGGCCCACGTGTCACCGCTGGTCACCGCGAAGTGACTCCGCACCAGACGAGTCATCAGCTCCTTCACCTCGGTCAGCACCTCGACACGCCCTTTCGACCCGGAGGCGAGATCCTTGATCTCGTCGTACCGCGGGTGGTGGGTACGGACGACGACACTCACTTTGTCCACTCCTTCCATCTCGAGCAACTGCTCCGTCCGGAGGAGCATCTGGTCCGCCATGTCGTCGTCGCCGAACGCCACGAGCGCACGGTACGGCCCCGGTTGCTCGACCGCCCGAATGGTCCTCTGGCGGCGGAACACACCTCGAACGAGGGCGAACCGCTGGCCGAGCAGAAGTTGTGTGCCGCGTTCCACCCGGTACGGCTTCGCACCTGGAGCGAGGAACGGGTTCACCACCAGTTTGCTCGGGTACTTGATCGTCGGCTCGGCGTCGATCACGATCACCCGCGTACCGGTTTCGCCGAGAGCCGACAGGTATTCGGCGTTCGCGTCCTGGCTGGCCACCACCACGGCCGCGGCGTTCAGCCTCCGCACCTCGGCAATCGTCGCCGCCACATCGTCGCTGCTGCCCACCGGCGTCTCCGCCGCGATCCAGTCGTTGTTGGCCCGGTGAATGGTCGTCGCCAGTCCGAGCGGGTCGAGGTAACTGAGGAAATACGTCCCCCGCCGCCGCCGCTGCATGGCCGCCGCCAGCGAAAGGCACTGGTAGAACCGCTCGTACCCCAGGTCGGGGGAGGCGTCACAACGAAACAGGATCGGCCCACGCTTCACTTCCATGCGAGCGCACCTCGGGTGTCGGTGATGGGTGGGTGCGGCCACGACCCTTGCGCCGCGATGGGCGTGGGGCCGACGGAGACACCCAGTTGTCCGACCGGATTGGTGCGAGGGGAGACTGCCCGCGGTCGCGAGAACGCGACGGGATGGGCGGGCACGCCCGACCGACGACACCTCTTCTCCGGGGGGTCGAGAACGACCCCTACTCGCTTGCCGTCCGGGTTCCGGTCCGGGTGGTTCGCGGGCGACATTCGGGGTTCCGGTCCCGTCCGTCGCGGGCGGATGCTAACTCGGTTTCTGAAACGGCCACAACCCCACTTTGCCCGTGACACCCCTGGAAACTCAGCTTTTCGGGTCGGGGAAGGGGTTCCATATGGAACGGTTACAACGGTCGGTAATTTCGACTTGGCCGGGTTGTAAGAGTTGCTATGCTCGGCCCCGTTCGCGGGGGACAACAGGTCGCCCGCCCGGAGGGGGAACTCGACGTATGGAACAGACCAAACCACGCCTCGGTCGTGGGCTGGACGCCCTGCTCGGGGCGGTGAACGGCGGCGGCGTGCTGGGGATCGGGGCGTCGGTCGGGCGGGTGAGGCTCAACCAGATCCACCACAACCCGTACCAGCCGCGAAAGCGGTTCGACGACGACGAGTTGAAACAACTGGCCGACAGCATCCGTGTCCACGGCGTCCTGCAACCGCTCGTGGTGCGGCAAGCCGGTGACAATTACCAACTGATCGCCGGAGAGCGGCGGTTGCGGGCGGCCACCCTGGCCGGGTTACCCGAGGTGCCGGTTCACGTGGTCGGGTTCGACGACCAGCAGGTGTACGAGGCGGCACTCGTCGAGAACATCCAGCGGTCGGACCTGAACCCCATTGAGAAGGCGACGGGGTTCAAGGACTACCTGGAGAAGTACGGCCTCACTCACGAGGCGCTCGGGCAGAAGTTGGGGCTGGAACGGTCCAGCATCAGCAACCTCGTGGGCCTGCTCAACCTGCCCGGTGAGATTCAGGACGCGGTCAGGCTCGGTCAGCTCACCCTCGGCCACGCGAAGGTTCTGAAGGGTGTGGCGGATCAGGAGAAGCAAATCATCATTGCGCGCGAGGCCATCTTCAAGCACCTGTCGGTTCACGCCCTCGACCTCCTCTGTCGGGAAGCGAAAGCGGAAGTGGCGACTGCGGGTGGTGACAAACCGGTGCGGCTCGCTGTGGAAAAGACGGCCCACGTGCAGAGCCTGGAAGACGACTTGCGGCAGCGGCTGGCCACGCGCGTGGAGATCAAAGTGAAGGCGAAGGAGAAGGGGCAGATCGTGATCGGGTTCGACTCGAACGACGACTTCGAGCGGATTATGGCCGCCCTGGCGAAATGACGGAGTGCCGTGGGCGAATCACCGAACGAGCCGGGTGTTGCCACCCGGCTCGTTCCCGTTTCCGGAGGCCGATAGAATGATGCCTGACCGACGGAGGTACTCCATGCGAACGGTACTGGCTGTGCTGGTTCTGGTTCTGGGTGTCGGGACGGCCCTGGCGGACAAGCCGACCACAAGCGGGCATGTGTCCGACGCGGGCAAGTATTCGGTCGTGTTCCCAGGGAAGCCGACGAAACTGGACTCGGACAAGGCGGTGGCGACCGCCGGCGGGAACCTGACGGTGATCACTTCGAAGTACGAGTCTGGTAGCGCGGTCTATTCAGTGACCTACACCGACTATCCCGAGTCGTTCAAAGAGGTGATCCCGTCCCGCGTGCTCGACGGGGTGGTGAACGGGATGAAGGGCGCGGACGGTGAACTTCTTGGCTCGGATGTGATAGACCTGGACGGTGGGGCCGGGCGAAGTGTGACCATCTCGGCCGGCGAGAACCAGGTGCGGGCGAAAGTCTTCTTGAGCGGCCGGCGACTCTACCTGGTGCAGGTGAGCGGCCGCAAGGACGCGACCAGAGGAAAGTCGGTCGACGACTTCCTTTCCAGCTTCCATCTGACAAAGTAAAGCGAACCCGCGCTGCCGTTCGCGCCTCCGTGTTGTAAGCTAACAGCAGACGGGGTGTAGCTCAGCCTGGTAGAGCGCTTGGTTTGGGACCAAGAAGTCGCAGGTTCGAATCCTGTCGCCCCGACTGTCACGGCCCCCGGAGATGATTCCGGGGGCCGTGGTCGTTTGTGGAGCAAGTCATGCGGAAGCTGGCCAGCGTACAAGTCGTCAACGCGGTCGAATCGATCCCGAACGCCGACGCCATCGAGCGGGTGCGGGTCCTCGGCTGGTGGGTGGTCGTCAAGAAAGGCGAGTTCGCCGTCGGCGACGCGGTCGTCTACTGCGAGATCGACTCGCTCCTGCCGCAGACGCCCGCGTTCGAGTTCCTGCGGAAGAACTGCTTCCGGGCGGCCATCGTCCAAGGCGGGCAGGAGTTCCAGCGGGCCGGGTTCCGCATCAAGACTGTCCGCCTCCGCGGGCAGGTGTCGCAGGGCATCTGCTTCTCGCTGAGCGTACTTCCGCCGGGCACGCCGACCACAGAAGGTACGGACGTCACCGAGGTGCTCGGGGTCGTCAAACACGACCCGCCGCCGCCGGCTAACATGGCCGGGCGCGTGAAAGGGAACTTCCCGAGTTTCATCCCGAAGACGGACGAAACGCGAGTTCAGGTACTGGAGGGGGTACTCCTGCGGCACCGCGGAAAGGTGTTCAACATCACCGAGAAGCTGGACGGCTCGTCGTTCACCGCGTTCCTGAGAGACGGCACGTTTGGCGTGTGCAGCCGCAACCTGCAGCTCGACGAGTCCGACGACTCCCACCTGTTCATTCAGGTGGCGAAGCGGCTCGAACTGGGGGCTGCGCTCGTGCGGCTCCGCGACAAGTATGGGTTCGACCCGGCCATCCAGGGCGAGGTGATCGGCCCCGGCGTGCAGGCCAACAAGTACGCCCTGCGGTCGGTCGAACTCCGGGTGTTCAACCTGTTCGACATCAGTGCGGCACGGCTGGTCGATCACGCGACGGCGACGGACCTGCTCCGCGAGATGCGCCTGGAAGTGGTGCCTCAGCTCGGGAGCATCACGCTGGAACACGGGGTGGATGACCTGATCCACTTGGCCGAAGGGACGAGCGTACTCAACCCGAAGGTGCAGCGAGAGGGGATCGTACTCCGTCCAGCGGCAGAGGAGTTCGACTCTGAGATCGGCGGGCGGTTGAGCTTCAAGGCGATCAACCCGCAGTTCCTGCTCAAGTACGACGAGTGACCCCGGTTCGGCCGGAGGTTGAATTCAGGCTGGGGAGAAGATTCCGGTCGGGTACCGTCCGCAAGTCCGACGCGGGGAGGGGATTGCCCTCCCCGCCTTCCTTTTGCTGTCGCAGTCCGAAATCTCCGACGGTAGCATTTCGAAGGTCACTCGGCGACGAACGGAGACCCGATGAACCGCCGCACCTTCTTCCGAGCCACCGCCGGCGTACTGGTCGGTAGCATGACCGCCGGCACTTGTTACGGGTACGCCGAGGCCGGCAAACTTGAGGTGTCGCGGCCGAGAGTACAGGTGCCGAAACTGCCTGCGAGGTTCGACGGACTGCGGGTCGCATTCCTCACCGACCTGCACCACGGCCCGTACACCGACCTGCCGTTCATCACGTCCGTCGTTCGCACAACCCTCGCGCTCGCACCAGACCTGATCCTACTCGGCGGGGATTTTTGCCTGCGAGACGCGAAGTACATCCGCCCGTGCTTCGAGGTGCTGAAGTCGCTCTCCGCCCCGCTGGGGGTGTTCGGCGTGCTCGGCAATCACGATTACGCTCACGGGGAAGCGGAGACGCGAGCGGCGATGCGGGCGGCCGGCATTGAGGAACTGACCAATCGAGGGGTGTGGCTGCGGAGGGGTGGCGACAAACTCCGCCTCGCCGGGGTGGACGACCTGTGGCGGGGGAAGCCGGACGCGGGAGTGGCGCTCGGCGAAGCCACCACTAATGACGCCACCCTTCTGGTCAGTCACAACCCGGACTTCTGTGAAACGCTCCGCGACCCGCGGGTCGGCCTGGTGCTGAGCGGGCACACCCACGGGGGTCAGATTCGTGTGCCGGGGCTGGTGAACCCGTTCATCCCCTCGAAGTACGGCGACAAGTATTCGCACGGGCTGGTCGACGCGCCGACGAGCCGGGTCTACGTGTCCCGCGGACTGGGTGCGACCGGACTACCGGTTCGGTACAATTGCCCTCCGGAGTTGACCCTCCTAACCCTGTCGGCTCCGTCCACATGAAACGAGGGGCGAGCAATGCGGAACTGTGTGCTGGCACTGGCGGCGGTGGTGGCGTTTGCGGCGACGGGCGCGGCGGATGACAAGAAGCCGCTGGAAGGCAAATGGACGATCGAGAGCCTGACCCGCGACGGCAAGGCGGACGACAGCCTCAAGGGAGCGACCCGAGTTCACGAGGGTGACAAGTACACCATCACCCCTCCGAAGGATTCGAAGGCGCCGTCGACGGAAGGCACCTTCACGGTGGACGCCGAGAAGAAGACGATTGACATGAAGCCGAGCAGCGGCAACTTCAAGGGCAAGACACTGCTGGGCATCTACAAGCTGGACGGCGACACACTGACAGTCGCCTTCGCCGAGGCCGAGCGACCGAAGGGGTACGAGAGCAAGGAAGGGAGCAAGGTGGTGGTGGCGGTGATGAAGAAGGCGAAGTGACCGATTGGGCGAACCCGGCCCGGCAGGGCCGCCGGTGGGGGGTTATGGGACCCCCGGGCCGTTGGGGGCGGGGTGGGGTAGACCACCCAAAACTTTACCCCCGCCGCGGG
>JANNDF010000206.1:0-3367 GCA_031387445.1 Planctomycetia bacterium | reverse complement strand
CCCCCCCGGGGCGCGGGTGTGTGTGGGCTCGTACTGTGCCGCGCCCCCCGGGGCCCCGCCGCTACTTGATTGGCGTGACCACCAAATCGCGGTACTCGATCGGATGGCCGCCGTGGGTGCGGAGTGCGAACGCCCCGCGGGTGCGTGCGACCGCCGGCACGTCCTTCACCTTGCCCGCGTGCCTCGCCAGTTCCTCGTCGAACGTCACCCGCCCGTTCCACTCGACCGTCAGATCGCCGCCGGCGTGCGTCACCTTCACCTTGTTCCACTTGCCCATCGGCACGTTCTGGGCCGGCTGGCTCGGGCCGGCGAGCAGGTGGACCCCGCCGGCAGCGTACAGCCAGTTCGAGAGCGCCTTGCGGTCGTCGTCGTTCGTCGCCTCGTCCGGCCCGCGGTTCAGGTTCACTTCCAGCCCGGTCACTACCCCCCGCTTCTCTTCCGCGAGCACGAGGACGGACGCGTGGGACGCCTTGTCGGGCCAGCGGAACTCGAACGCGAAGACCCAGTCGCCGTACTCGGCGTCCGACAGCAGGAACTGATCGCCGTTGGGCTTCGGTGTGCCCACCAGAACACCATCCCTCACCGACCAGTGGTCGGTCTTGCCGTTCACCCCGTGCCACCCGGAGAGTGTGCGGCCGTCGAACAGGCGGATCGGCTTGCCGGCCGATTTGAGCGGCTTCACCTCAGTGGGTGTGGCCGGCGGCGTCGGCTCCGGGGAGACGATCGTGACGCTCGAATAAAGCAGTTCGAGCAAGAGAAGCACGATGAGCAGCAGGGCGATGATCAAACCGCCCACGACCACCCACGGCCACCGCGGGCGTGCGGCCGACGGAATTGGCGTGCCGCCCGCGCTCGACGGGGTGTCCGTGCGCGGGACCAGGAACACGCCGCTCTGCGAGGCCACCTCTTGCAACACGGTGGCCAGTTCCCACTCGGCCGCGCGGGCCGACTCGGGGCGGTCGGTCGGGTCTTTCTCCAGCAGCCGGCGGATCAGGTCGGCGAGCGGAGGGGGGATGGTCGGGTTCAGTTCCTCGACGGGCGTGGGCGGATCGACGGACATGAGCCGGTCTCGCCACTCGTTCACCGTCGCCCCTTCAAACGGCGTGCGGCCGGTGGCCATGCGGTACAGCAGCACGCCGAAGCTGAACAGATCGGTGCGGGCCGTCACCGCCATCCCCCGCACCTGCTCGGGGGACATGTACAGCGGGGTGCCGACGCTGGCGTCCCCGTCTTCTCCTAAACGAGCAGTATGCGCCAGGCCGAAGTCGATCAACTTGGCCCGCCCGTCCGCGGCCGACAGCACCACGTTGTCCGGCTTCACGTCGCGGTGGATCACCCCGGCACGGTGCGCGGCGGCCAGTCCGCCGGCGATCTCTCGGGCCGTGTGCAACAGTTGCAGTAAGGGGAGCGCGCCGTTCCGCAGGTGGGTTTCGAGCGTCTCGCCGGCCACCAGTTCCATGACCAGGAACGGCTGCCCGTCGTGCAGACTGACGTGGTGGATGGTGACGACGTGTGGGTTCGACACGGCGGCCAGTGCCCGGGCTTCCCGCACGAACCGCTCGCGGGCGTCGGGGTCGGCCGCACGATCCGAGCGCATCACCTTGATCGCGACCGACCGGACCAGTTCGGCGTCGAACGCCTCGTACACCTGCCCCATACCGCCGCCGCCGACCACCCGCTCGACGCGATACCCGCCGAACATCATCCCGACAGTGAGTGGGGCGGATGGCAGTGGCGTGGACCCGCCGACGGGTGCGCCGTCGGTCGAGTGCAAGAGCGTGGCTGGTTCGGGGAAATTCATGTCTGTCCTGAACATCCCGCTACAGTTCCTAGCCTAGTACACAAGAACCGGACAGTCTGCCCCATCTTCCGACACTACGATCCGGAGTCGCCGATGGTCCGTTACACCCTGCTTATCCGTTACACCGAGATCGGCATCTCGCAGATTCAGAACACCGTCGCTCGCGCCGCCGTGTTCCGGCAGACCGCCGCGTCGATGGGCGTGACCGTCGATTCCCTCCTGTGGACTCTCGGCGAGTTCGACGGCGTCATTCAACTGTCGTCCGCCGAGGAGGCGAACGTCGTCGCACTCGTCACCGAGTTGGCCCGCCGCGGGTACGTCCGCACCCACCTGCTGCGGGCGTACACTGAGGACGAGTTTTCCGCCGTGCTCAAGCGAATGCCGTCAGCCCCTGTGGACCTCGACGAATGACCCGCCGCAGTTGGCCAATCCTTTTCGCCCTTCTCTCCGGGTGCGGTGGTACTCCGCCATCCCCACTCGCACCTCCACTGACCGAACCGACCGCCCTCGAAGCGGACGGGTTGCACAACCTGTTTCGCGTGTCCGACCGCGTGTTCAGTGGCAGTTCGCCGGACGGGGACACGGGGTTCGCGTCGCTCGGCCGGCTCGGGGTGAAGACCGTCATCTCAGTGGACGGCGCCAAGCCGGACGTCGCTGCCGCGGAGAAGTACGGCCTGCGATACGTCCACCTGCCGATCGGGTACGACGGGATCCCTTCCGAGCGGGCGACCTTCCTCGCCAGGGCGGTTCGTGACCTCCCCGGCCCGGTGTACATCCACTGTCATCACGGCAAACATCGCGGGCCGGCGGCGTGTGCGGCAGTCCAACTCACGCTTGATCCGAGATGGTCCCCGCAGCAAGCTGAGCGGTGGCTGACTGTCGCCGGGACTGATCCCAAATATACAGGGCTTGTCGGAATCCCTCACACCTTCAAGCCACCTGCTTCCGACACTCTCGACACGACCGCGGCCGATTTTCCGACAGTAGCGAAGGTAACGGATTTGGTTCGTGTGATGGTTGAGGTGGATGAGCGGTGGGACCACCTGAAGGCAGTCAAAACGGCGAACTGGAAAGCACCGAAGGGGCACCCGGACCTCGACCCGCCGCACGAGGCGGTGATACTGACCGAGTTGTACCGCGAAGCGGCACGCCTGGACGATTCGACCGCACGCGGCAAAGAGTTCTTGGAACTGCTGGGCGAAGGGGAAGCGACGGCACGCGACTTGGAAGGGGCGTTACGAGCAGGCAAGCAAGCCGATGCTGCCACCGCGTTCGGTCGATCGCAAGCCCTTTGTGCGAAGTGCCACGAGAAGTACCGCGACCGCAAGTAGGTTCACGACGACGGATCAAGCCCGACGTGTTCGCGCGCGATGGCGGTCATGGCCGTTGCGACGGCGGCCCGCTGGCAGGAATCACACGCATACAGCTGACTCTCATCTTTAGCAATGATCGGATGGACACCCCACCCGGCAGGGTCAACGCGTCTCGAACTGCTGACGTTGTAGGGTTTTGTGCGTAAATCGGCGGGAGCCACGGAGGCCCGCCATGCCGGACCAGGAACTGTCG
>JANNDF010000195.1:0-7790 GCA_031387445.1 Planctomycetia bacterium | reverse complement strand
GCTGTGCGTGCGGGTCTGGGTTGGCTGGGGGGTGGGAATCGGGGTCTCTTGGTTGGACGGGCTCTGCTCGCTCCGCGCGCGGTCCTGAATCCGCCCGCGGAGCGAGCAGAGCACTTATGCCGGCACCCCCACGCTCACACTCTCGCCCACTACCTCCACCGGGTACGTGGCCACCGCGCACACGTTCGGCTGGTCGCACTCGCCGCCGTCGGCGTGGAAGCGGAAGGCGTGGTACGGGCACACCACCTGTTCACCCGCCAGCATGCCGTCGGCGAGTGGGCCGCCCTTGTGCGGGCAGCGGTTGGCGGTGGCGAACACCCGCCCGGCCCGCGTGCGGAACACGGCCACGCTCTGCCCGCCGATGTCGAACGACCGGCCGAGGCCGACGGGCAAGTCGGCGAGGGCACACACCGGCACGAACTGCACCGCGGACGCGAGGGTAACACTCATGGCGCGCAGTCTCCCAGGCCGGACGCGGGGCGTCGGCGGTGGCAACGGTGTCGTCAACGGCTTATGCCAACACGGGCAGAGGCACTCTACGCTCGCTCTCGAACTGACCGGCATACACCGGCTGGTCGCGTTCGAGCCACGGGTCGACGTACGCGGCGGCGGTCATATCCACCTCGGCGTCGAGCTGTTCGCCGATGCCGAGCGAGTCGTTTACGAGGATGTCTTTCAACTTGTCGAGGCCCACCCGCGGGGCGAAGTCGTAAGTGCGCTCCAGCCACTTGGCGTTGTCGCGGTAGTAGATGAGGAAGCGGCCGATGATCCGCATCGCCTCGTCCTGCGTCTTCACCCGGCAGAGCACGTCCGACTTGCGAACGTGGGCACCGGCCGCCCCGCCGACGCTGATCTCCCACTCGCCCCCTTCGGTGGCGACGATGCCGACATCCTTCACCGTGCTCTCGGCACAGTTCCGCGGGCACCCGCTCACGCCCAACTTCACCTTCGCCGGGAACTCGAACCCCTGATACCGCTTCTCCAGGGCGATGCCCAGCGTGGTGCTGTCGTTCGTCCCGTACCGGCAGAACTCGCTGCCGACGCACGTCTTCACCGTGCGGAGTGCCTTCGTGTAGGCGTGCCCGCTCGGCATCCCCAGGTCGGCCCACACCTTCGGCAAGTCTTCTTTGGTAATCCCCAGCAGGTCGATCCGCTGCCCGCCCGTCACCTTCACCATCCGCACGGCGTACTTCTTCGCCACCTCGCCGATCTTGATCAAGTCGTCGGCGGTTGTCACCCCGCCGTACATCCGCGGGATGACGCTGAACGTGCCGTCGTTCTGGATGTTGGCGTGGACGCGGTCGTTGATGTACCGGGCGTCGCGCTCGTCCATGTACTCCTTGCCCCACAACCCCTTCAGCATGGAGGCGAGGCCGTTCTTGCTCTTCTCGTCCTCGGCCGTGCCGAGTTCGGCCAGCACCGCCGACACGCTCCGCAGCCTCCGCTTCTTCACCTCCGCCACCAGCGTCGGCTTATCGAGCGGCACGGCCGGAACGTACCAGCCTTCCGACGGATCGGCCTTCACTCCACCCGCCACCGCCTCAATCAGCCCCTTCACCATTTTCTTGCAACTGCCACACCCGGTACCGGCCCGCGTCGCCTTGCCGACCGCCGGCACGGTGCATTTGCCCGCCTTGATGGCCGCGACGATGGTGCCTTTGCACACCCCGTTGCAGTCGCACACCTGGTGCGAGTCGGGCAGGTCGGCGAGCGACGTCTCTTTGCCGGCGGAGGCGGCGCTGAAGAAGAGTTCGAGCCGGCGATCCGGCACCGGCATGTCGGCCTGGAACATCCGCATCAAATCATCCGCCGGGCCGAGGTCGCCGAGCAAACAAGCCGCACTCACCTTGCCGTCGCGGATGATCGCCTTCCAGTACACGTTGCGGGCCGGCTCGCTGAACTGCACCACTTCGTCGGTCGGCTTCAGGTCGGCGATGCGACCCATACTCGCCAACTCCACGCCCATCACCTTCAGCTTGGTGGCGATCTTCGACCCGGTGTACGTCGCCGCCGTGTCGACGCCGCTCAGCACCTTCGCCAGCACTTTCGTCTGCTCCCATAGCGGGGCGACGAGGCCGTAGATCATCCCGCGGTGTTGAACACATTCACCCACCGCGAACACGGCGGGGTCGTTCGTCCGCATCTGATCGTCCACCACAATCGCCCGCTCGCAGGCGATGCCGCACTCCTTCGCCAGGTCCACGTTCGGCCGGATGCCGGCGCTGATCACCACCATGTCGGCCGCGATCTCGCTGCCGTCGCCGAACTTCACCCCCGTCACGCTCGTGTGCCCGGTCAGTTCCTTCGTGCTCGCCCCGGTCTTGGCGGTGATGCCCAGGTTCGCAATCGTGTCGCCGAGTACCTTCCCGCCGGCCTCGTCCAGTTGCACGCTCATCAGCCACGGGGCCATCTCCACCACCGTGACCGCGACGTTTTGCGTCATCAGCCCCTTCGCCGCTTCCAGTCCGAGCAGTCCGCCGCCGATGACGACCGCACTCGTGCAGTTTTGCGCGTAGTCGGCGATGTGCCGGCAGTCGTCGAGCGTGCGGAAGACGAACACGCCGTGCAGCGTGGTGCCGGGGATGGGCGGCACGAACGGCTTGCTGCCGGTGGCGACAACGAGGTAGTCGTACTCGACGCCGAAGTCGCCCGCCCACACGGTTTTCGCTTCGCGGTCGATGCGGGTGACCCGGTGGCCGGCGTGCAGGGTGATGCCGTTCTCTTCGTACCAGCTCAGCGGGTTGAGGAAGATCTCCTTCGCGTCCTGCGTGCCGTTCAGCACGTTGGACAAGAGGATGCGGTTGTAGTTGCCGTAGGGTTCGTCGCCGAAGACGGTGATCTCGAAGCGGTCGGGATCAGCGGCAAGCAGGTCTTCGAGGAACCTCGCGCCGGCCATGCCGTTGCCGATGACGACGAGCTTCGGCTTGATCGGGTGCAAGGCGCGGATCATGACGCGGTTCCCGTATTTGGCGAGCCGAGCGGCGTGAGCCGCCGGTTGTAAAGCAGAACCGGCCCCTTACGGGGCACGGCTCGCCTGTTCGGCGACCACCCCCATCAATTTCTCCCGCCACCGCACCACCTCGCCGACCACGAACACCGCCGGGCCGGCGACGCCTTCCGCCTGCGCCGCGATGGTGGCCAACTCGCCCACCACCACCGCCTGATCCGGCAGCGAGCCGGATTGGATGACGGCGGCAGGGGTGCCGGGGAAGAGACCGGCATCCCCCAGCCGCCGGGCGATGGCGGCGATGTGCCGCACCGCCATGTAAAACACCACGACCGGCATGCGAGCCAGCGCGTCCCAGTCGTGGGTGCAGTCTTCGGAATCGGGGTCGTGGTGCCCGGTCGCCAGAACGACGGCCGGGCCGACATCGCGATGCGTGAGCGGAATCTTCGCTGCGGCCAGAGCACCGACGGCGGCCGTCACGCCGGGGATGATCTCGAACGGCACGCCGGCAGCCGCCAGCACTTCGGCCTCTTCCCCGCCGCGGCCGAACACGCACGGGTCGCCGCACTTCAGCCGGCAGACCGATTTGCCCTCGCGGGCCAGCCGCACCAGGGCGTCGTTGATCGTTTCTTGCTTCGTGCTGCCGACGCAGTAGCCCCGCTTGCCGACGTGCAGCCGATCGGCGTCGGGCCGCATTTCGTCCAGCAATTCAGGCGAAAGCAGCGCGTCGGTGAGGACCGCATCGGCGGATTGCAGGACACGCAAGCCGCGAACGGTGATGAGGTCGGCCGCACCGGGGCCGGCGCCGACGAGATACACCGTTCCAGGTACGACGGGACTCACGGTCGAGCCTCCGACCGCACGCCACCCCCGCCGCGGATCGAGCGAGTTCGCTCCGCCGGACGGGTGTTGAGATGCTTGAGAGGCAGCGGCATTGCAGTGAGTGTGCCAAACCACGTGTGGGCCAGACCGATAGGGATGAAATGCGTGGTTTACCACATGCATTCGCGTGGTTTCCACCCGATCAGTTTGCAAAGTGGACGGCGGTACGGGGAGGTGACGATGCCCGCGACGCTAGCAACCGGCCGTGAGTGATGCCCAGGAAGGTTGCACACGAAGCGAATCAGACGCGATCCGGCGACGCCTTCCGTCGCGGCCAGACGACGACCAGTACGAACGCCGTCAGTCCCACGCCGAGCACCCCGCCGGCGGCACTGGTCATGGCCGGCCCACTGTAATCGACGCGAGCCGTGACGAGGAACTCTTCCGGTCCCGGCGGGGTGGCAATCGGCTCACGACCTTTGTTGAAGTCGTCGAAGAAGTGTTCGTCGCGGAGGTCGGCACCGGCGGCGATCTTCGCCGCTTCGTACTCCTGATACTCCCGCTGGTAACGCTCGCCGTAGGCCAACTCGGCGTCGAACCGCGGGCGCAGTTCCGTCACCTCGTTCGCCGGCAAGGACTCCTCGATCTGCTTCTGCCGCCGGGCGCAGTGGTCGCGGCAGAACTGCTGCTTCGCCGGGTCGGGCCAAAAGCGGTCGGCCATGCGGCTGGCCCGTTCGAACGCCGTCCACGCGATGTGCCGCTGCCCCACCCGCAGCATCACCTCGCCGATGCACAGCGCGAAGTGCGGGTTCGGCCCGCCCCCCTGCCGCCACATGCCGACGATGCCGAGCATCGGCTCGTCGAACGCGAACCCGTCTTCGCGGTACTCGGTCGGGTCGAGGTCTTTCGGCTCGGCCCCGACGCGGGTGATGGTGCTGCGGCGTTCGCTGATCGATGCCGCCCCGGAGAACAGGACCGACCGCTGGAAGGCGCGGGCGGTGCCGAGTTGCTCGTTGCGTGTGTTGGCGGGTGCCTTGTCGAAGGCGTCGGCGGGGAACGTGCGGTCGAGCCGGTTGCCGAGGAAGTCGCGTTCGGTCAGGGTGTCCGGGCGGGCGGTGGCGTCGAGCAGGAAGCGGAGGATGACGATCTGCCACTTCTCGCGGCCGAAGTGGGAGTCGGGGTTCACTGCCACCGACTTCTCGACGAACGCGATGCCCTCCTCGCACGCCGCCTTCGCCGCGGCATCACCGCCGAACGCCTTGCCCATGTCGGCGAAGTAGAGATATGTGCCGAGGTTGGCGTAGGTGGTGTAGAGGTCGCGGTCCTTCAGACCCCGCTTCTCTTGCAGCTTCAGTTTTTCGCGCAGCAGTGGCACGGCGTCGGCGGGTTGACCGAGGCGGTTCAAACCGGCGGCGAGGTCGTCGGTGAGAGCGAACGCTTCGTCGGAGTCGGGCGGGATGACCTTCAGCCGCTCGCGGGCCAGCCGGTTGCGCTCGGTGTAAAAGGCCGGGCCGTGCTTCGGGAAGCGCTCGTGCAGGATGTCGTGCACCATGGCGAAGCGGAACGTCGCCCCGCCCTCGGTCGCCGGGATGTGGTGCGGCAGCGGGTAGGACTGGGCGGGCCGCTCACGCGGGGCGAGTGAATAGCCGGCGTAGCAGCCGCCCGCGCCGGCGGCGCAGATCAGGACGAGAGCGCCCAGACACCCCATCGCGCGGAGCATGGGTCAACCTTTGGCGGTCAGGCGGCGAACGGTGACGAAGCCGGCGGCGAGGAGCAGCACCCCGCCGACCGCGGCGGCGGTGCCAGGCCCGTACTGCTGAAGGAGGGGCTGCGCCGACTCGGCCGGCTTACGGTCGGCCTGATAGCTGGAGCGGAACTCGCGCTCGTGGCCGGGCAACTCGGAGTCGTTGATGCACGCCAGGGCGGGACTCGTTGCGATCACGAGTGCGAGAGGAGTGAACAGGCGACGCATAGCCGGTGCCCCACGAGGTGACACGGGTATTGTCCGCGGCCGTGCAAGTGGCGTCAACGACTTCGGGCGAACAGAATTACAACCGAATGCCGCCGGACACGTCCATCCACGCGCCGGTCACCCAGCGGGCGTCGTCGCTGCACACGAACGCCACCGCGTCGGCGATGTCCGGGGGCAACCCCTGCCGGCGGAGGGCGGTCATGGCGATCTCCTGTTCCGCCTCTTCGTCGGTCTTGCCGCTGGCCGGGCCGTTCATGTCGGTGATGGTCGAACCGGGCGCGACGGTGTTCACGCGGATGCCCTTCGGCCCGAGTTCGGCGGCCAGCACGCGGGTCATCACGTCGATGGCCCCCTTCGTGGCCGAGTACACCACCGAGCCGGGGTAGGCCATGCGGCTGATGGCGCTGGCGATGTTCACGATGCACCCGCCGCCGTCGAACAGGCCCGCCGCCTTCTGCGCGCACAGCAGGTAACCCCGCACGTTCAGCCCGAAGTGGGCGTCGAAGTCCTCGGCGGTGATTTCTTCGAGCATCTGCCGCTTCATGATGGCGGCATTGTTCACCAGGATGTCGAGCCGCCCGTAAGCCTTGTTCACCGCGGCGAATAGGGCGTCAATCTCGGCCGGCTTGCTCACGTCGGCCTGAACTGCCGTGGCCGCCCCGCCCGCCTTGGTGATGGCCGCGACCACTTCCTTCGCCTCGGGCTCGCTGCGGCCGTAGTTGACGACCACCTTCGCCCCGTCGGCGGCGAGCCGCTTGGCGACGGCCGCCCCGATCCCGCGACTGGCCCCGGTGACCAGGGCGACCTTTCCACTCAGGCGCATGTGCAGACTCCGGTGTTGGTGATGAACTGGCCCCGGCGGACTACTCACGCCCCGAGGTGTCGCACGATCTCGGCCGTGATGCTGGCGGTGTTGCCGGTGCCGCCGAGGTCGCGGGTCAGGCCGACGCCCGCTTTCAGCGTCGCTTCCACCGCCCGCTCGATCCGCTCGCCCGCCTTGCGCTCGCCGACGTGATCCAACATCATTGCGGCACTCCGCACCACCGCGATCGGGTTGGCGACCCCCTTGCCGGCGATGTCCGGGGCGCTGCCGTGAACGGCCTCGAACACCGCGTACCGGCTGCCCATGTTGGCCCCCGGCACCACGCCCAGCCCGCCCACCAGCCCGGCGCACAGGTCGGAGATCACGTCGCCGAACAGGTTCTCCATCACCAGCACGTCGTACTTCGACGGGTCGAGCGCCAGTTCCAGGCAGACGTTGTCGATCGACTTCTCCTCGAACCCGACGAACGGGTACTCGTCGGCCACCCCGCGGGCGCACTCCAGGAACAGCCCGTCGCTCAACCGCATGACGTCCGCCTTGTGGCAGAACGTCACCCGCCGCCGGCCCATCCGCACGGCCAGGTCGAAGGCGTACTTGACGATCCGCTCGCACGCCGGCTTCGTGATCACCCGCAGACTCTCGATCACACCGGGCACCACCTGGTGTTCGAGGCCGGCGTACAGCCCTTCGGTGTTCTCGCGGACGACCACGAGGTCCACGTCGGTGTACGGCGTTTTGACACCCGGCAAAGTTTTGACCGGCCGCACGCTGGCGTACAGGTCGAGCCCCTGACGCAGCCGCACGTTGATGCTGCGAAACCCTTTGCCCACCGGGGTGGTACACGGCCCCTTCAGGGCGACGCGGTGCTTACGGATCAGGTCGAGGGTTTCTTCGGGGAGTGGTTCGCCGTGGGTCTCGGCGGCACCCAGGCCGGCGGCGGCGGGGATCCAGTCGATCTTCACTCCGGTGGCGGCGACGATCTGCTTCGTGGCGGCCGTGACTTCCGGCCCGATGCCGTCGCCTTCGATGAGCACGATCTGCATGCGCGAACCCCGTAGGATGGGGTTGGTGTAGCGAAAATGTCATCGCCGCGGGGGTGGGGGGCGGGTGGGGGGGGGGGCGGGCCCACAGCCGGGGGTGGGCTGTGAAAAAGGGGGTGGTTAGGGCCGGCGAGCCGAAACCGGGGGAAAAGGGGGGGGGTTTTGGGGGGGGTGGTGGACGGGGTG
>JANNDF010000180.1:0-3792 GCA_031387445.1 Planctomycetia bacterium | reverse complement strand
CCGCCTGGGTGCCCATGACCTAGGCGGCTCACGCCGCCGGTTCACCATAGAATGCCCGCATGGCTTCGCCCCGCACACTGGTGGTTCTCGGGTGCGGCACCTCGATGGGGGTGCCGATGATCGGGTGCGACTGTGCCGTCTGCACCAGCCCGAACTCGAAGAACAGCCGCACGCGGCCGTCGGTGCTGCTCCAGGTGCCCGGCGGGAACGTGCTCATCGACACCAGCCCGGAATTGCGGCTGCAACTGGTGCGCGAGCGGATCGGCGTCGTGCATTCCGTGCTGTACACGCACTACCACGTCGATCACCTGTTCGGTCTCGACGACGCCCGCATCTTCCCCATGAAGCTCGGGCACGCCCTGCCGGTGTTCTGCACCGACGACGTGGAAGAGGTCATCCGCCAGGCGTTCAGCTACGCCTTCCACCCGCCGCCGGACAACGCCCCCAGTTTCGTGCTGCCGTCGCTCGCCTTCCACCGCATCGACAGCCGTCCGTTCGCCCTGCTCGGCGAGAGGGTTACGCCCATCCCGCTGATCCACGGGCGGTTCAACGTACTCGGCTTCCGCGTCGGCGACCTGGCCTACTGCACCGACGTGAACAAGATTCCCGACGGCAGTTGGCCGCTGCTTGAAGGGCTGGACACGCTCCTGCTCGACTGCCTGCGGCCGGGCGAATCACACCCGTCGCACTTCGGACTGGACGACGCACTCGACGTGGTGCGGCGGGTGAAGCCCAAGCGAACGTACTTCACCCACATGTCGCACAAGTGGGACTGGGACGACCAACCGCCGCTCCCTCCCGGCGTGGCACTCGCCTACGACGGCCTCCGGATTGAGTTCTGACTATGGCCGACCTGTTCGACACGTTGAAGGCTCACGGGCAGGAACACGTCCTGCTCGGGTGGGACGACCTGAGTGGGGTCGAACGCGCGGCATTCGCCGCACAGTTACAGTGCCTCGACTTCGACGAACTGACAGCGCTGTACGCCCAGAAGGATGACAAGACCGCCGCCCTGCCGCCGCGGGACCGCATCCGCCCGCTGGCGGTGGAACCACCAGACCCGTCAGCAGTGGCGGCGGGTGAAGTGGCATTGCGGAACGGTGAAGTTGCGGTACTGGTGGTGGCCGGCGGACAGGGGACGCGACTCGGGGCGACTGTCCCGAAGGGGTTGATGTCCGTCGGACCGGTCAGCGGGGCGACGCTGTTCCGCATTCACGCCGAGAAGGTGCTGGCCCTCACCCGGCGGTACGGCAAGCCGGTGCCCCTCCTGCTCATGACCAGCCCGGCCACCCACGCCGACACGCTGGCCTACTTCGACAGAGAGAACCTCTTCGGGCTGTCACCGGATCAGGTGCACTTCTTTCAACAGGGCACGATGCCGGCGGTCGATCTGGCGACCGGCAAACTGCTGCTGGAGAAGCCCGGCAAACTCTGCCTCAGCCCGAACGGGCACGGCGGCACGCTCACCGCCCTCGCCGACAGCGGGTTGCTGGCAACCCTCAAGGCGAACGGGATCAAGCACGTCTTCTACTTCCAGGTGGACAACCCGCTGGTGGCCGTGTGCGACCCGGCGTTCGTCGGCCGGCACGTCCACTCCGACGCGGAGGTGTCGAGCAAAGTGGTGTTCAAGGAGAAGCCGGAGGAGAAAGTGGGCGTGCTGGCGGAGATCAACGGGCGGTGCGGGATCATCGAGTACAGCGACATGCCGAAGGCGATGACCGAGGAGCGGATCGCCAACGGTGATCTGGCGTTCCGGGCGGGCAACCCGGCCATTCACCTGTTCAGCGTGGCGTTCCTGGAACGAGTGACAACGGGCCGTCAGAGGCTGCCCTTCCACCTGGCCCGTAAGAAGGTGCCGCACTTCGACCCGGCCAGTGAGACGGCGGTGACACCGGCCGAACCGAATGCGCTCAAGTTCGAGCGGTTCGTGTTCGATGCATTACCGATGGCCGAGCGGTGGCTGGCGGTCGAGGCGAAGCGAGAAGACGAATTCGCCCCGTTGAAGAACGCCGAGGGGCCGGACTCGCTCGAACCCGTGCAGGCGGCGATGACCGCCCAGGCGAGGCGGTGGTTGCGGGCCGCCGGGGCGACCGTGGCCGACGACGCGGTGGTGGAGGTCGGCCCGCTGTTCGCACTGGATGCGGCTGAGGTGAAGTCGAAGGTGACGAGCGGGACGGTGGTAACGGGATCAAGATTTTTCACCGCCGAGGGCACATGAGGGCACGACAGGAAGAGGGAGAATGCGAAGGGCGATTGTTCCGAACTCTCCTTGTCCTTCTCTCGTGCCCTCTTGTGCCCTCGGCGGTGAACCCTCTTTTCGGAACGTACTGCGATGCTGCACGTGATGATTATGGCCGGTGGCGGTGGCACGCGGTTCTGGCCCCGGAGCCGGAACGCCCGGCCGAAGCAGTTCCTCACCTTCAGCGGGGAGCGGTCGCTGCTGCAAGGCACGCTCGACCGCTCGGTCGCGGTGGTGCCCCCGGAACGCACGTGGGTCATCACCGGCGCGGCGTACGTGGAAGAAACGGCGAAGCAACTCCCCGAACTGCCGGCCGACCACATCGTCGGCGAACCGTGCCGCCGCGACACCGCCCCGTGTGTCGGACTCGGGGCCGCGCTCATCGCCGCGACGGATCCCGATGCCACCATCGTCGTCACCCCGGCCGATCACGTCATCGAACCGGAACGCGAGTACCACCGGGCGTTGCACGCGGCCGAGCAGTTCGCCAACGACCACCCGGAGTGCCTGTTCACCTTCGGCATTCGCCCGACGTTCGCGAGCCAGGGGTACGGGTACATCCACCGCGGCGAGAAGTCCGGCGAGCGGAACGGCGTGCCACTGTACAAGGTGAACGAGTTCAAAGAGAAGCCGTCGGCGGAAGTGGCGAAGCAGTTCGTCGAAAGCGGCGAGTACGACTGGAACAGCGGCATCTTCGTGTGGAAGGCGAAGACCATCCTGGACCAGTTGAAGGCGAACCGCCCGGACATTCACACCGCCTGCCTGAACATCGCCGACGCCTGGAACACGCCCGACCGGGCGAACGTGTTCTTCCAGCAGTACGAGGCGGTCAACGGCACCAGTATCGACTACGCCGTGATGCAGGAGGCGGGCCGGGCCGGGCTGGTGCGGGTGCTCCGCGCACCGTACACCTGGGACGACGTGGGCAGTTGGCTCGCCCTCGAACGGCACAACCCGCAGGACGCTGCCGGCAACACCGTCCAAGGGAACGAAGTGCTGCTCATCGACAGCACCGGGTGCGTGGTGTCGGCCGACGCCGGACACATGATCGCCACCATCGGGGTGAGCGATCTGGTCATCATCCAGTCGGGCAAGGCGGTCCTCGTGGCCCGCAAGCAGGACGAAGCGCGGGTGAAAGAGATCGTGGACAAGCTGAAGCGATTGGGGTCGGAACATTTGTAATGCGGAAAGTGGAGCGCGGAATGCGGAATGAAGAAACAGACCCGACGGCGGATGATCCGATCAGGGGAGTCCCTGCTTCCTCTTCCGCGCTCCGCGCTCCGCACGCCGCACTCGGACGATTGCTGGCTCTCGACGTGGGCGACGTGCGCATCGGGCTGGCCGTGTGCGACCGCGACCGGGTGATGGCGTCGCCCTACGACCAGTACAACCGCCGCACGCCCGAAAAGGACGCAGCGTACTTCACCCAACTCGTGGCCGCCGAACAGATCGTCGGGCTGGTGGTCGGGCTGCCGTTGAACATGAACGGCACTGAAGGGCCGAAGGCGATCGCCTACCGCAAGTACGGCGACTGGCTCGCCGGTGTGCTGAAC
>JANNDF010000179.1:0-2359 GCA_031387445.1 Planctomycetia bacterium | reverse complement strand
GGACAAGGACCGCGTGCTCTTCGACTGCGGCGTCTGGCGGTTCCACCCTATCCGCAAAGTGTTTGAAGTGGTCGCCACCGGCACGACGAACCCGTGGGGCCTCGACTTCGACGAACACGGCGAGATGTTCATCACCAACTGCGTCATCGACCACCTGTTCCACGTGGTGTCGGGCGGTCGGTATACACGCATGTACGGTCAGGACTACAACCCGCACACGTATGGATACATGGGTAGTTGCGTGGATTACAAACACTGGGGCAGCGGGGCGTGGACCGACAGCCGAGCCGACCAGAAGACGGGCGCGCTGAAGAAGGAGCACGACGACGCCGGCGGCGGGCACGCGCACAGCGGGGCGGCCATCTACCTCGGCGACAACTTCCCGAAGGAGTACCGCAACACGCTGTTCACCGCGAACATCCACGGCAACCGCCTGAACAACGACGGCCTCGAAGCGACGAAGACCGGCATGAAGGGCGTCCGCCGCGCGGACTTCCTGTTCGCCAACGACCCGTGGTTCCGCGGCATCTGCGTGAAGCAGGGGCCGGCCGGCGAACTGTTCATGTCCGACTGGTGCGACACCGGCGAGTGCCACAACTACGACGTGGCCGACACCACCAACGGCCGCATCTACCGCGTGACTTACGGCGACCTGAAGCCGCTCAAGGGCGACGTGAGCAAGTTCACCGACGAGGAACTGGTGAAGGCGGTGACGAGCCAGAACGAGTGGCTCAGCCGCAAGGCCCGTCGGGTGTTGCAGGAGCGGGCGGAGAACGGCGACATGAAGGCGAGCGCGGCCGAACTGCGGACATCGATGATCGAGGTGAAGAATCCACGAACCCAACTTCGCTGTGCGTGGGCGATCCACGGAATGCAGCAGTTGACCGATGACGCCCTCGTTCAGTTGTTCCGCGAGAAATCAGACTCGATCCGGGGGTGGGCGGTTCGCATGGCCCTCGACACGGAGCAGCCTAACAAGTACCGCCGGAACGTGGTGAGCCTCACTGGGGCCGACCCGAGCGCGGCGGTTCGGCGGGTGGTGGCCGGTCAGACGAAGCGTCAGGAGGGGTACTACCAGATCGGAGCGTTGAGCGGCCTCCTCCGGTACGACGACGGTGACGCCGATACCACACTCATGACGTGGTACGCGATGGATGCTGCGGGCCTCACCATCGATCAGTTGGCGATGTCGAAGGCGAAGCAACCCATCCTGTATGAATTCCTCGCCCGCAAGGTGGTCGCCGTCAGTGACAAGCCGTTGTCTACGACGGATGAGGTGATCCGTGCCCTTCCCGCGATGCCGTCGGACGAGTGCCGCACCGCGGCGGTTCGCGGCTTGGCGGAATCCCTCCGCGGGGTGAAGACCGCACCATCGAAGTTGTGGCAATACACTTACGCCCACTACCTCGACACCAAGTCCGCCGACCTGCGGAAGCAACTCGACGAACTCGGCCTGATGCTCGGCGACGAAACGGTGGTGGCGTTCCTGAAGGAGCGCATCGCCGACGCCAAGAAGCCGGCCGGCGAACGCGAGCGTGCCGTGTCCCTGCTCGCCGGTCGCAAGACCGCCGGGTTCGACGCCGACTTGCGGAAGCTGCTGTCCGATTCCACCGTGCGCGCCGCCGCCATCCGCGGGCTGGCGAACTACGCCGACGACAAGACGCCGGCCGTGCTGCTGGAGATGTACCCCAAGCTCACCAGCGACGAGAAGGCGGACGCCGTGCAGACGCTGTCGTCTCGCGCCGCCTACGCTTCCGCTCTACTCGATGCGGTGGAAAAGGGCACCGTGCCGAAGGGCGACATCACCGCCTTCACCGCCCGCCAGATCGCCGGGCTGAAGGACAAGGCGGTGGTGGAGAAGCTCGGCAAGGTGTGGGGCGAGGTGAAGACCGGCACCGCGAACGCCAAGGCCAAGATCGCCGAGTACAAGAACAAGGTGACCGCCGCCGACATCGCCAAGGGCGACACCGCAAAGGGTAAGGTGCTGTTCACGAAGACGTGCGGGACGTGTCACAAGCTATTCGGCGAGGGGCAGGCGGTCGGCCCGGAACTG
This sequence comes from Planctomycetia bacterium, assembly GCA_031387445.1. Classification (GTDB taxonomy): domain Bacteria; phylum Planctomycetota; class Planctomycetia; order Gemmatales; family Gemmataceae; genus JALHQU01. Next base: position 306 of record JANNDF010000179.1, on the reverse strand, counting down.
ACCGGCAGCCAGCGGGCGAACCTGGATTACGTGCTGGAAAACGTCATCGATCCGAACGCGGTGCTGGCGGGCGACTACAAGATGACGCAGTTCTATTTGAAGGACGGCCGGCAACTCAGCGGGCTGGTGAAGGGCGAAACCCCGCAGACGGTGACGGTACGCACCGTCAACGAAGAGGTGGTGCTGAGCAAGAAGGACATCGACGAGCGGAAGGGGACGAACAACTCGGTGATGCCCGAAGGCCTCTTCGACGCCCTCAAGCCGGACGAACTCCGCGACCTGTTGAAGTACCTGATGAGCAAGGAC
>JANNDF010000172.1:0-13751 GCA_031387445.1 Planctomycetia bacterium | reverse complement strand
CGCTCGCCTCAGTCTCGCGGCTTAACCCCAACTGAACCCAACTTGTTCCCCTCTCGTCACTCCCGTACAGTAACTTTCCGCCCCTCACCTGGTACCGAGACGCACCCGATGGGCGAGTCCGCTCGCTGCTCTGTCCTGTTCGTCTGTACCGGGAACACTTGCCGCTGACCGCTGGCGGAAGCGGTGTGCAAGCGACTGATCGCCGCTGATGCAGGACCGGCTGCCGACGATCGTCGTCCCGCTCGACCCCGGTGTTCCTCCCGTGAAGGTTCCCCTCTAACCGCTCCTCGACCGGGCCTACGACACCGGCATATACTCGCGGCTCGCCCGGTACGCCACCAAGCAGCCCGACCCGCCGCTGACCCCTGAGCAGCAGGCGTGGGCGGACGCCCTCCTCCGCGAGCGGGGGCCTCCGCCCGGCCGGGGGTGCGGCGTGATCGCGTTCGCCTGCGGGTGCGGGGAGCCGCTGGCCGCCGCCCCGGAACACGCCAACAGGGCGAGCTGGCCGGACACAGGACGGCATCGCCCTGGGATGACGGGTCGCGCGGCCGAGTCACGCGGACAAACGGCGGGCGTGGCGGCGGGAACTGCTGGCCGCGGAGATCCTCGCCGCTCTACGCGCCGGCCGGACCGACGAGGAAATCCGGACCGCCACCGAACGCCTGCTCAACCTAGCCGCATGAGAGTGATGAAGTCGCGGAAAGTGCAGACCGATGCGAAGAGCCAGAAATGACCTCCGCGGCACTACAACGGGAAGAACTGTAGGTGGACACAACCCGAACAGTGGCCCAGTTTACTGAGCGCAATGAACAACGGTCCGAGCGAGGCCAGGAGACCTGTAATCAGATCTTCTAACTTAAATCCCGGCCTTCCGAACATGCTGATATGGTGGGCTAAGTTGAGGAGGGCAACTTGAACGGCGGCCCGTTCGGCCAAACATTTCACTGGCTGACCCTGGTTAAGCTGTCGGCACCGTTCGAGTTCTCGCTCGACTCGAGTGACTACCGAATTCCCCATCGCGACAATAGCTTCCGTCGTTTTCCGGGCGGCTTCTGCCGGAGACATGAGATCCAAGGCTTTTCGCAGCGCGTCGAGTTGGGCCTGGAGGTGGCGAACGAATTCTTGCCCTGCCTGGCTGTTATGTGGAGTGAGGGCGATGACAGCCGCGCAGAAGATGAGAAAGATCAGGACAACCGGGATCAGGACGACCCCCGCGGCACGGACGGGGGCGAATTCGTCGATCGTGTGGCGACAGACCCGGTCGAACGTGTAAAGTGCCTGGGGAGACGCGCCGAGTCGTACGAGGTGCTGCCGCAGTTCCGCAGATTTGGACTCGAACTGTCCGGGGGTAAAGGCAAGTTTCCCCATCGTTTGCGGGCCGACCCGGCCGTCGATTGCGAGCCGCTGAAGCCTCTGGAACTCCTTCACCCGCGCCTCAGTTCGTGGCCCGAAGTTCCCGTCGGACTGAAGCTCACTCAGGGCAGACGGGGCATAGTTCAACAGCTTCTGGAGTTGCTTCACCTGAGACCCTTGAGAGCCCAGCGCGAGGACTTCCGAAGTCTCACTTATCGGAATTGTCATTCCTTCCCTTAAGTGAATTCCCAGACGCGTAGAGCAAGTGAAGTAGGAGAGGTCTATTGGATTGGCTGGCGACCCACTTGCGTTGATTGAGAGACTATTCGGTATTGATCATCTCCGCAAACGAAATGCGCATGAATTGTGAAAGCAGGGTTGACGTTTAAACTCAGTTACGGGTTACGCAGTTGCCCCTGGGAGCGTGAGCCGTGGGTTGGCGAGGTAGGCCCGGACGGCATCGCGGATGATTCCCATTTTGGCGGCGAACCAACTGACCCCGGTGGTGAACCGGTGGTACTCGAGTCGCACGAACGCGCGGATGGCACACCCGATGTGGTTCCGCTGCCCGCGCTCGGCCCGCACCTGACACCCCTCCACCCCGGTGAACTGCTTCAGCCCGCGGTGGTACTCCTCGACCCCCCAGGACAACTCCGCGAACACCAGTCGAGTCGACTCGTCCATCCCCAGATCGTTGGTCGCCCAGTGCGTCGTGTCGCCGTTTGGGGCGACCACCCGGAACACCCGCGCCAACCCGAACTCGGGCAGCCACACCACCGTCCCGCCCGCCGCGATCGGCTGGTCGGCCACCGTCGTCGCCGCCCCGTGGTCGATCCGCACCTTGCGGTTCCCCTTCAGCCGGGTGACGAACACCCACCCCAAGGTCCGCACCCGCTTCAGGTTGTCGGTACTCGCGTACCACCCGTCGAACAGCACCGCCCGCGGCCGGAACCCGCGGGCGTGGGCGGTGGCCAGCAGGTCGGCGAAGTGGTCGTTCTTCGTCTTCCCGTCGCCCGCCTTGTGGTACAGGCGGTAGTCGGTCGGGTACAGGCGGTCCCCGTCCGACCAGACGGCGGTGATCAGGTTGATCCCCTTCACCACCGCGTGGTGGTTGCCGTCGAACGCGGCCGTCTGGTACTTGTCCACGGCCCCCGGTTGAATCACGCACGCCTCGAACGGTCGGCCCGGCACCGGCAACGCCGCGGCCAGGTCGCGGGCGAAGCGGGTGCCCACCGTCTCGGCGTTCGACCCGCACGTGCGGTCGCGGGCGGTGACACCGCACTGTCGCAGGTGGGCGTTCAACTCGCACAGGTCGCGGACGCGGGGTACCGGCGTCGCCCACATCCGCTGCAGGTCCTTCACCCGGTTCTCGACGCGGGGCTTCTCCCGCGGGGTGACCGGCAGACAGAACGTGGGCGTGAAGGTGAAGTGGCTGGCCAGCGCCGCGTACCGCGGGTGCAGGGTGCGGTCCCGCCCGCGGCCGATGTGAATGGCCACCGTCGTCGGGTTGTCCCACCACACCTCGCGGGGCACCTCGCCGAAGAAGGCGAACCCCTCGCTCATGCCGTGCAGGACGGCCTCGGTGCGTTCGGTCGGCAGGGCGAGGGCGAACGGGGCGTTCGAGTAACTCCAGGTCATCACCAGCACCGGCACCAGGCGGCGGCCGTCGGGGAAGTCCACGTGGATGTGCCCGAAGTCGGCCTCGCACCGGTGGCCGGGCCGGTGGTCGAGGGGGACGAACGTGTCGCGGCGGTCCAGCCGCCGCTCCTTCAGGTACCGCTGGATGGGGCCGTAGCTGCCGGTGTACCCGTACTCGGCGACCAGTCGGCGGTAGATCTGGGAGGCGGTGTGCCGCTGCTTCCGCGGGGCGGTCTCGTCGGCCGCCAGGATGGCATCGACGAGCGGGCGGACGGGGTCGAAGGCGGGGGCCGCCCGCGGGGCGGAGCGAGTGTACGGGGGCGGCTCCGGGTGGTTCAGGGCCTTGCGGATGGTGTCGCGTCCGACGCCCAGTCGGCGGGCGATCTGGCGGGTGCTCAGGCCGTCGCGGTGCAGCCGGCGGATGTCAGCGAAGTCGTCCACGGTGCGCATCCCAACCCCCTACGGCCGGGACGTACCGGCGGTAGGAAGACTGTGGCACCAGTGGACCGGGATTCGGTGTTGAAGTGGACCTGAATCACGTGTTGAACACCAAGCCGCGTCACGTGGGCAACGTGATCCGCTGCCACCAGCGCCGAAACGCACAGGCCACCAAAGCCCACAAGAAACGGCGGCATCGATGTAGAATCTGAAGCCGCGCTGTACTGCTAATCTACCACGCCCGGTATCGGCTCGTCGCCGGGCTCCCCGAGCCTGGGAGTTGGAATCTCCGGTACTGCGTCACTGAGTGTGCTTGGAGCGGTTCCGCTTCGCACTCAAGAGCCAGGTGGAGAAGACCGAAGCCCTGCGGGAACTCTTGGCCTGTCGCAAGTGGCGGATACCGCTGAGCAGTCACGAGACGGAGCAGTTGTCGGCCCAGATCAGGCCATGAGCTGACCGGCCGAATTTCCAGCTCACCGCCCCCGCCCGACGGGTAAGCTGTTGAGACAACCCGATCGCTCACCTCCCCCGGGGCGGTGAGCTGGAAATTCGACGGCTGGAGCGACACGACATGACAACCTTTCAGCCAATCGATTGGACCAAACACCCTCTGCATACAGCCGCGATCAGTGGGAATCGGACCGAAGTCGAGCGCTTGATCGCCCGGGGTGCCGATGTCAATGAGTTGCTAAACCTGGAGTTGAACGGGGGGCCAGGCCTGGTGGGGACACCCCTTCATGTCGCCATCCGCAACTGGGGATTCGGTGACGATGCCCTGTATCATGGCCATCTTGAAGTCGTTGAAGCCCTGCTGGCGGCGGGGGCCGACGTGCAGCTGTGCCGGACGTGGGAGGGGACACCGCTTCACGATGCCGCCCGATGGGGATTGACCCGAATGGCCGAACTACTGATCGCGTCCGGCGCCGACGTGAACAGCAACCGGGACTACGGTGGGCGTACTCCTCTTCACCTTGCGGCAGCGAACGGCCGACTGAAAATGGTGACCTATCTCCTCTCCAAAGGGGCGGACGTGGACGCCGCCGTCGATCGCTCCGCGACTTCCCGGCATGGGGGTCTGGGACCGGCAGGAATCCTCATGAGACAATTCGGGAACACGCCACTTCAGATGGCCGCGCACGAAGGCCATGTCAATGTCGTTTGGTTGCTGATTGAGCGAGGGGCATGCGTGGGGATTGACATGGCGATCAGGATGGTCACGAGTTTCAGGGACCGGTGCGACGCGCGATTTGATGAGATTCTCGCGATGCTCGAAAAGAAGCAGCAAAGTGGGCTCGAAAAGGGGTCGTCGTAGAGTGCCGAGGCCGAACAGCCGGGTGCCGCGGCCGGCAAGGCGGTGACCCAATAGCCGGTGTTCGGCAGCGGGGGCCGGCCGGGCAGACGGTCGTGACTATCCCGTCCGACTCGACGGTCCGGCTGCAGGCCAACCGGTACGCGTTCGGGCGGGCCGACGGGCTGCTGATCCACTTGAACACCGGCAGTTGGTTCGTCAAGGACGACGCCGAGTACACGCTGGTCGGGACGCTGACCGTCACCCGCCCCGACGAGAAGGCCGACGCCTGGAAGGGGGAGCTGAAGATGAGCGTGACGTTCTCGCTAAAGGCGGCGGGCGGGTGGTCGGAGGAGATGGGCCGGCTGACCACATTTCGATTCATGTGCGATGGGAATGGCGGGGTCTGTCGCTTTGCACCGCGCTCGGCGTGGAACTCGGCCACGGCCACCGACGGGCAGAACACGTGGGCGGTGGTGTCGGCCGTTCGGAACTGCTCCAACAGACTCTGCGCTTTCGGCCCGATGGCGACGGTGCGGGTCTTCCCCCGCCACGCCGTCTTGTGGTGCGGCGAGCGGTACACCCACACCGCCCCGGACGTGTCCAGGTCGCACCAGCGGAGGGCACACGCCTCCCCCGGCCGGCACCCGGTCCACCGCTGGAACTCGACCAGCCCCGCGGACGTGGCGGTTGAGGTAGGGGAGGGTGACGTCCACCACCGCGTCCTCCACCGGCCCGACCGGTGCAGATTGCCGGTGGCTGTGGTCAACCTCTGGCAGGTATGGGAGTTTGCCAAGGCCACCGGCCAATTGGCTAAGACGGACCGGCTCGTCGCCCTCCTCTCCAGGTTCGGGTAGCATGGGTCGGTACGCCCCACGCCCAGGACGCCCACGATGCCACCGGCCGATGCGTTCACAGACCTGATCGGGCGGGTGCGGCGGGGCGACCCCGAGGCGGCCCGCACCCTCGTCGAGCAATACGAGTCGGTGATCCGCCGGGTGGTCCGGTTTCGCCTCACCGACACCCGGCTCCGGACCGCGTTCGACTCGATGGACGTGTGCCAGTCGGTCCTCGGGTCGTTCTTCGTCCGTGCGGCGCACGGCGAGTACGAGATGAACGACCCGCAGCAACTCTCGCGGCTACTGGTCGGGATCGCGCGGAACAAGCTGGCCACCCGCGCCCGTGAACAGGCCGCCGACAAGCGGGACTACCGCCGGGCGGCGGGCGGGGGCATCGAACAGGACATCTTGCCGGGGGATGACCCCAGCCCGAGCCGGTACGCGGCGGCGAAGGACCTGCTCCAGGCCGTCCGCGACCGGCTGACCCCGGACGAGCGAATCCTGGCGGACTTCCGCCAGGACGGGATGGAGTGGGCGGAGATCGCGGAGCGGGTCGGGGACAACCCGGCCGCGCTCCGCAAGCGGTTCTCCCGGACGATGGACCGGGTGGCCCGCGAACTCGGCCTGGACGAACCGGGGGGGTGATGTCGGATCCAGGAATGTGGTCCGATCACTCCGTGACCGGACCACAACAAGCTCCGGCACTTGATTCCTGAAAACCGTCTGAGTCGGATCCTCGGCCGCCGGATAGTGGGGCGGGTGTAAGATCCGGCCCCGGCGCGCGGGAAACGCGAAACGGGGGCCAGATAGTCCCCGAGCGGCTCCGAAGTCGTCTGCGAGGTCGATCACACAGTCCGGAGTTCGGAGAACAGCGAATCGAGAAGTCGGAACTTGTTCGCGAGGGTGGGGTTGGTGGGGTCCGACCGGCTCGGCGGGATGACCTGGTGCCGGTTCGTGAAGTACGCCTCCCACGCGGTCGCCACGTCCTCGTATGGGTTCAAGTTTCCGCCCGGGGCGAACGTCTCCCATTTGTCATCCAGGAAGTACCAGCCGCTCCCATAGTCCGCACTTTGGTACCGAGTGGCCTCTCTAATGCCGCCGAGATCCTCTTCGGTCTGCCACCCGGAAATCGTGCGGAAGTACGTCACGTATGCCCGTTCGCCCGGTTCATCCCAGTTGTGCCCGATCTCGTGGTAGATGGCCGCCGCGAGCGCGCCGTCCGTGAGGCCGGCCGGGTTCACGATGACGGTCTGCCCGTCGGTGAACGACGTCCACGGGCTACGGCTGGTGACCGGGTAGCTCGTGGACGTCACCGAGCCGACCGCCACGAACGGAGCGAGGTCGAGACCCGCGGCCGTCTTCAGGAGGCGGGTGTTGTTCGTCTCCCGGTGTAAGGTGGCGAACGCCGTGTCCGCCCGGCGGATGTCGGCGTCGGTCCAGGAGCCGGCACCGAACGTGTAGAAGTCGCCGTGGCCGTTAATCTTTTGGCGGGCGGCGACCGGGCTGTCGGCGAACCGCAGAAGGGCGTCATCCCACCCGCGGTCGGAGATCCCGTCCGGGTTTTGGGTGCGGTCGAGGAACCGGTCGGCCCCGGCCCCGCCGGTCAGGTGGTCCCATCCGGTCCCGCCGTACAGCATGTCGTTCCCGCCGTCGCCCCAGAGTTTGTCGTTCCCGTCCCCGCCGATCAGGCTGTCGTTCTCCGCCCCGCCGTGCAGGTAGTCGGTTTCCGCCCCGCCGTTGAGCGTATCCATCCCGGCGTCGCCCCACAGGGTGTCGATCCCCTCGCCACCGTCGAGCTTGTCATTCCCACTCCCACCGGCCAGGCCGTCGGCCCCGCCGCCGCCGATCAGAGTGTCCTGATCGGGATCGTCCACCCAGCGGCTCCCCACCCAGTACGCCCCAAGCGAGTCGCTTCCGCTCCCGCCGGTCAGGGTGTCGTTCCCGGCGTCGCCGTGGGCCTCGCACGAGATCTTCGTGGCGTTGGTGAACGTGTCGTTCCCGACGCCGCCGGTGAAGACGATCTTCGCCACCCCTTCGTCGAAGGCACCCCGGTAGTTCGAGCGTACCCTGGTCGTCCAGGTGAACGTCTGGGTGGTGCCGTTCAGCGTGACATCGAGTTGCTGGCTATTCCGGGCGTTGATCCGGACGTCGGCCACGTCGTCGTACGCGGACCCGGTGATCGTGAGCGTCCCGCCACCGGCCCCGGTCGGGGACGAGACGAGTCGGACATCGCCGAAGAACTGCGACACCGCGTAGGACGAGGTCGCCGGTGGGGGGTACAGGGAGATGGCACCGCTGAAGACCGCCGGCATCTCGCGGGTTTCGAGGGACTCGATCCGCAAGGCGGTCGGGCGAGGGGTACGGCGGGACTCGGTCTTGCCGAAGAAGGCGGTCAGGAACTTGTTCATCGTCGCCTCGGGTCGGGGGTGAGGTCTGTCGTCACCCGTCCCATCGCCTCCGGCCGCCGCGTGTGACCGAATCGCCGGACTTTCTTTTCCGGACACCCGACCGGACACGAATCCAGGCCGGAGTCGATCGCCGCAAGACGACGCTCGCCGGTCCATGTCAGTCGATCCCCACTGCGCCGTCGGGAGTCTGTACGGCGGCGGCGATTCGGGCGAATCGCGGGTCGGCCCGGAACGGATCGAACCGCGAGTCGATTCGCAGGTTCACGAGGTAGTAATCCCGCTCTGCCAGTGCGGCATCGAGGAAGTTGTACCCCTCGGTGGGCCGACCGAGCGTCAGGTGGGCCAAGGCGAAGAAGAACGGCGGAATGTAACGCCGCTCGGCCGCCGCCGTCAGCTTGGCCAGCACCCCTTCCGCTTCCGCCGTCCGCCCGGAGACGGCCAGCGCGTGGCAGAGGGCGCACACGTCGCCGGCCAGGCCGCCCGAGAATTCGACCGCCTTCTCGAACGCCGCGACCGCCCGGTGCGGCGACCCCATCCCCAGATGGACGAGACCGACGTACCAGTGCGCGCTGGGGTACTTCGGGTTCATGGTCAGGGCCGTTTGGAACTCCGTCCGGGCCTCGTCGAACTGCTTCAGGTAGTAGAAGGCGGCCCCGACGTTGGTCCGGACGACGACCGACAGCGGGTCGCGTTCGCACGCGGCCTTCATCCCGGTGAGCGCCTCGCGGTACTGCCCGCGCAGCAGTCGCAGGTAGGAGTGCTTGACGTTCGCCGACTGGTGCTCGGGCTGGATCGCCAGTGCCCGTCGCATGGCGGCGTCCGATGCCGCCCAATCCCAATCGAAGACGGCCCGCACGTATCCGAGGATGGCCCAGGCGTCCGCCGAGCGGGGGTCCAGCGAGATCGCCTTCTCCGCCAGTTGCCTGGCGACCGGGAATGTCGCGTGCGGCGGGACCATCCCCCAACCGCCGAGGGTGAAATGGAGGTCGGCCAACCCGGTGTAGGCCGCCGCGTAGTCGGGATTGACTGCCAGCGCCTCGCGGTACAGTTCGCGGGCCACATCGAACTCGGCTTCGGTCCGCTTCTCGAAATGGAAGCGGGCGCGGAGGTACAACCGGCGGGCGTCCGGGTCGGGTGCCGGAGGGGGCGCGACCGCGGCGGTCTTCCCGCGCTCGACCCGGTCGGTGCCGGCGGCCTCCGCGGAGGCGAGCGCGACGACCAGTTGACTGGCCGAGTCGTAACGATCCGCCCGGTCTTTCGCCAGGCACCGTTCGACCACACGGGCGAGCCAACCCGGCACGTCCGGCGGCAGTTCCGGAGGCGGGTCGCGGAGGGTGGCGGCGATCGTGGCGACGGCGGTCGGTCGGCGGAAGGGGGCCGTCCCGGCGAGCATCTCGTGCAGCACGTACCCCAGCGCGAAGACGTCCGTCCGGACATCGGTCGGCGTGCCGCACACCTGCTCCGGCGACATGTACCCAGGGGTGCCCATCATGACCCCCTCGGCGGTGAGCGGCTTGTCGTAGGTGACGGTATCGGCGGTCGGAGGCGAGTCGCCGGCGGCGGCGTAAGCCACGAGGCCGAAGTCGAGGATCTTCACCCCGCCCGGCCCGAGGAACAGGTTGCCCGGTTTGATGTCCCGGTGGACGATGCCGCTGGCGTGGGCAGCGTTCAGCCCCTCGGCCGTCGCGCGGGCGATGGCGACGGCCTCCGCCCACGCCAGCGGCCCGCCGCGGAGTCGGTCTTGAACGGTTTGGCCGACGAGTAACTCCGTCACAGCGTAAACGGTATCGGGGGCCGTCCCGAAGTCGAAGATGGTCAGGATGTGAGGGTGTGTGAGGGCCGCGAGTGCCCGCGCCTCGCGGGCGAACCGTGCGAGGCGGCCCGGCTCGTTCGCCCACCGTGCGGGCAGGATCTTGACGGCTACATTGCGACCGAGGAGCGTGTCCCGCGCGAGAAACACTTCCCCCATTCCGCCGGCCCCGAGCAGGCGCAACAGTTCGTACCGCCCGAGTCGCGTTCCGGGACCGATTCCGCCGAGTGGATGAGCGGAATCGGAATCCGCCCGCGGGCCGCCGGTGTGCTCGAACGCAACGGTGTCTTCTGGCATCTCCGCAGCCGGCGTCAGGGCGTCGTCGAGGGCGAGGTGCCGGGCGAGGGCATCCGCCAGGTCGGGGAACCGCGCGGCAAAGGCGGAGGGGTCAGGGGGAGGCCCGAACTGCCGAGCGGACCGGTACTCGCCGTACACCAGGTCCAGCTTCCGCTCCGGGTCGGTGGCCACGGTTGGGACCGCCGCGAGGTAGTCCTCGACGGGCCTCGGGCACCCGACCTCGTGCCGCCGCCACTGGTCGGCGAGCAGCACCGCAACCACTGCGGCCGGGTCGGCGTGCGGGTGACTCCGTAGGAACGACCACACGTCCGGCACGGGGGGGCCGGCACGCCAGAGATCGGCGAATGAATCGGCCAACGGTGGGGTCGGGATCTCAGGCATGGTGTCCCGCCTGTTCGAGAGGGGTTGCTGCCGAAGCCCTCATCTTACAGCGTTCCTCACGCTACAGGCCGCGGGCGAACTGTGGTACTCGAAGTGCATCGGGTGGCGGTAAGACGACGCATGCCATTGGTGAGCGAACGCAAGAGGACGGACGAAAGTTCGCCCCGGAATATTCGTTTTTAAGTCAGTCGGTGGACCTTGAGAGCGATTCGGCGCGGTTGGCCTCCCGACTCACTCCAGTCGATCCGCGACGACGCGGAACCCGAGGTCGTTGGTGCAGCAATCGACAGGGAACTCGTCGCGGGCGGCGGACCGACAAGACGCCGCGTCGTCCCACGCGTCGCCGCCGCGTCTGGCGCGACATACGTAGGAGTTGTCCTGTTCACCCCGCCTGCAGCGAGGGTTCACACCCGGCGAGCGGAGATAGTACTTCTCGTCAAACAGGTCGACACACCACTCCCACACGTTGCCGTGCATGTCGAACAGGCCCCAGTGGATTGGCCGGCTTCAGTCCGACCGGTCGGATGGGCGGGTAGAAGTCGCTGTTCGCGCCGCACCAGCCCACCCGAGCCAGGTCGTCTTCGCCGTCGCCGCTCCAGAACCGGGTCGTCGTCCCGGCCCGGCAGGCGTACTCCCACTCGGCCTCAGTCGGCGATCGAAAGCGCGGCTTCGACCCTGCCCCCTCAGCCCGTTTCGTCAGCCGCCGAAGGAACCCGACCACGTCGTGCCACGTCACCTCTTGTACCGGCATATCGCGGTTCTGTTGCTCCACATCCGCGATGCGCGCCGAGCCCCAACTGGGGTTGCGGCCGGTGACGGCGGCGAACTGGACCTGCGTCACCGGCGTGGTTCCCATCCAGAATCCGCGGGTCAGCGTGACCGCGTGCCGGGGCTTTTCCCCCGGCATCGGCCGTGGCCCTTCGCGATCGTAGATGACGCGGCCTACGTCGTCGTCCGGGCTGCCCATCAGAAACATGCCCGGCGGCACCCACGCGAAGTCCATTGCCGTCCGGTCGTCGAGTACCACCCGCCGGTAGCCCTTGCGGAAGACGTCGGTGCGCTCCCAGGCGGCGGTGAACGCACAGATCGCGCCGGAACTGGAGCCGCCGATGGCGTGCATCTCGGGGTCGTCCGAGATCGCGTACTTCTTGCGGACCTCGGGAATGATCTCCTCGATCAGGAAGCGGACGTAGCGGTCGCCGAGGCTGGCACGGGTATTTGACCGCCGGCGTGTTCACGAGCTGCTAATCATGGCCTCCCAACTCCGCAAGCTCGCCGCCCGCATCCGCAGCATCTCCATCCCCGACGCCGTCGCCCTCGTCGCACCCGAAATCTCCGCCGCGGCCGTCGAAGACGTGCAATCCCGCATGCTGGCCGGCAAGCAGCCCGACGGCACCGCACAACCGCCGTTGAAACACTGGCCGCGGCCGTCGGGCAACCCGAGTGCCCCGCTGGTGGACTACGGTCGGCTGTACGGGAACGTCACGGCGACGGTGGAGAAGACGACGGTGAAGATCACGGCGAGCGGGCCGGGGGCACGGCGGCACCAGAAGACGCGGCCGTTCGTGGGGTTGAGCAGTGACGGGAAGGTGACGGTGGGGCGGCTGGTCATGGTGGGGTTGTTGAGGAAGTTGCGGGGCGGGTGACGGGGATGGGCTGGGATTTGGCCCACGCGAGGGCAACGACGGACAGGGCGGCGGTGGCGAGGTCGGGGGCGTCGAACAGTTTGCCGTCTACCCCCGACCCCTTGAACGCGGTCGGCAGCCAGTACGCATTCACCAACACGTTCGGCCGGGTTGCGACGACGTAGTACCCCCACTTGCCCGGTCGGCGTTCACTCGGCTGCCGGTCCGTCAGCACCACCCGCTCGACCGGGTGAGCGGCCACGACCGCCGGGCCGATGCCGGGGGTGCGTCCGATGCCGTCGCAGGTCGGACAGATACGCAGTGCGCCCCCCGTTGCACCCGCCCGGACGACACCTGCGACGACCCGCTGGCCGCGGCACTCGTGGCACTCCGCCCCGATCCAATCGGCCAGCGTGCAACGCACCTCCGCGACGAACCCCCGCTCCCACGTCCACGCGATGCCCCGCCGCTCATCCGGCGTCAATCCGCACAGGGAGTGCATGGAGTCCGGCCACGCGATGCACGGCCAGCAGTCAGCTTCCGGCGGGTACTCTACCTCGTGCCGACCGTCGCTGTCGTTGAGGCGATGCCACTCGCGGTCGCACTGGTAACGGATGAATCTGGCCCGCTCCGCTTCGCCGTTCTCTTCGAGCCAGTCGGCCAGCACCATCCGGGGGAGGTCATCATCCGGAGCAGCGAGCACAGCTTTCCGAAGTGATTCGGCACTCATGCCCCGACTATATCACACCCTGCGGGCGGGCCAACCTCAGCACACCATCCCCGCATGGCACTCACGCTCACCCTCGCCGACAACGCCGACACCCCCACGGGGTTCGGCCGACCTCGCATTAACGTCCGGCTGGCCCACGTCCGTCTACTACACCCCGGCGGACCGCCCGTGGCCGGGGGATGCGTGGGTTCTTGGCGGCAGTCGCACGGGTACGGGTTTCTCGCCGTGTCCGTCCCCCCGCGGTTCTACTTCGTGTACGCGGTTACGTCGGTGGGAGAAGTCACCCCGCCCGAGCGGATCGCCGTCACGACGTGGGAGGAGTCCGTCGCCGAACGTGTTCAAGCCGCCGTCGTCGCACGGCTCAAGCTGGCCGACCTCCCGCGGGTCGGCGACGGCGTCCACAACCAGATTCTGCTCGACGCAACCCCGGTGAAGTTTCCGTGCGTCGTCGTCTACCTCGAAAACCTCTCCGAGGGCGAGGAACGCAGCACGAACGGCACCGACGACATCGTGTACCCCATGTCGATCATCCTGCTCGACACGGGGTGAGTCGCACGAAGCACAGTCACAAGTCGTGGGTGACGTACACGCCGTCGCCGGTGGACAGGTCGGGCCGCTGCAACCCCTCCCCGGAGCCGACGTAGATCACGTCCAGGTTCGACGGGGCGAGGGCCAGGACGACGACGGACCCGGTCGGCTGGTCGTCGAAGATCGGCTTCCACACCCGCCCGGCGTCGGTGGTTTTCCACACCCCGCCGTTATTCACCCCGACGTAGAACGTGTTCTGCCGGCCCGGCACCCCCGCCGCCCCGACCGTCCGCCCGCCGCGGAATGGCCCGATGCACCGCCACTTGAGCTGGGAGTACAGGGCGGGGTCAAGTGGTTCGGCGACTGCGGGCGTGGCGCACACAATCACGACGAGGGCCGCGAGGGCGAGGCGGGCG
>JANNDF010000083.1:0-9410 GCA_031387445.1 Planctomycetia bacterium | reverse complement strand
GAACACGCCGAAGTTCCGCAGCTCGATTCGCCCGTCCTTCGCCAGCGTTTCGATGATCAGGTTGAAGGTCTCTTGAACGATATCCTTCACCAGCACCTGGGACTGGTCGTACTTCTCGGCGATCACTTTCACGATTTCTTTCTTCGTCACCGATGCACCCTCGGAGGGGAGGCCGGGTCCGGTAAGGAAATCGTAATCCCGCTTAAAGTGATGTCAAGACTTAAGTTCCGTTCGATGTGCCGGCGGCAAGTGGTGAGCCGGGGGTGGTGGACACGGGGGGGGCCACTCCGTACGCGGCACCGACCCGTTACCCGTTGGCGACGGTCTCGGCCGAGACGAGCATCCGCAGTTGGACGGTGCCGATCTGCACCACGTCGTTCGGCTGGAGCACCCGCTGCTGGCCGGGGAACACCCGCTGGCGGTTGACGAACGTGCCGTTCAGGCTGTTCATGTCTTCCAGGATCACCGTCTTGCCGTCGAAGATGACGCAGGCGTGCTGGCGGGAGGTCCACACCCGTTCGGGCGGCTCCTGACCGGTCAGGTCGATGTCCACCGGGCTGTTCACCATGCGGCCGACGACGTTGCGCCCTTCCAGCACCGGGAAGCTCGCCCCCAACTTCTCCCCGCGGACCACCTCCAACCGCGGCTTCACCACCACCCGCGTGGTCGCCGTGCCGCTGGCGCTGGCGCTCGACCCGGACCCGGCCGTACTCGGGCTGGACCCGCTCGCCGACCCTTCCCGCCGGGGCAGGGCGAACCCCACCTGGTCCCTCGCGTCGGTCGCCTCGGTGGTCGGTCGGCTGGTTTGGGCGAGCGAGACGGTGCCGGACGGTTTGGTGAGGACGGACCCGGACCCGTCCACCTTGGTGCGGGCCTCGTCGGCGGGGACGTACGGGGGGGGCGCTTCGAGCACCGCCACCCCGGACGTTGGGAAACGGAACTTGCCGCACCGCGAGCAGGTGCTCGCGTCCGGCTTGTTCACGTACAGGCAGATCGGGCAGACGTTCATGGCGGATCGACCGGACAGCCCTGTCGGGGTGGGCGGGCGCACTCGTACCGTAGAACACGCCGTGACGGGTCGCCCAGTCCGCCGCCCGATTCGGGCTTTCCGGCTGATCCGCCGTCTGGCACCCGCGCCCGGCCGGGGTTCAGAATTACGCCTCGGAGATGAGCGCCGCCGCCGCGAACGGTGCGACGGTGAGCGCGGCGCCGGGTTTCACGACAGGGCCGGACGAATCCGGGAAAATGTCGTTCGGCGTGTCCGCGGCGGTGTCGAACAGCCGCCGCCAGCGGCGGCCGGTGGGCGCCGGCGGGACGGTCGCCGAAATCGGTTCCGCGCCGCCGTTCATGGCCACATAGAAGTCGCGGTCGGGGTCGGCGGTCAGGTCGTCGCGGCCGTGGTAGCGGCCGTCCAGGGTGTACGCCACGAACCGCGAGTCGGGGCCGAAGTTGGGCAGGTTCGGCTTCCGCCCGTGCCACCGCACGTCGGCCGTGAGCGGGGTCAGGTCGCCTTCCAGGAACTCCCGCCGGCGGAACACCGGGTGCGTCCGCCGCACCCAAATCAGCTCCCGCACGAACCGCACGAACCCGGCGTTTTCGTCCTTCAGCCGCCAGTCCATCCAACTGGTGTCGTTGTCCTGGCACCAGGCGTTGTTGTTGCCCCCCTGGGTGCGGAGCATCTCGTCGCCCGCCAGCAGCATGGGCGTGCCCTGGGCCAGCAGCAGCGTGGCGGCCATCGACTTCGCCCGCCGCTCCCGCAACTTCCGCACCTTCGGGTCGGTGGTGTCGCCCTCCACCCCCGTGTTCCACGAGCAGTTGTCGTTGTGCCCGTCGCGGTTGTCCTCGCCGTTCGCCGCGTTGTGCTTCTCGTTGTAGCTCACCAGGTCGTTCAGGGTGAACCCGTCGTGGCTGGTGACGAAGTTGAGCGTGTGCCGCGGGCCGCGGTCGTTCCCGCCGAACACGTCCGCGCTCCCGCAGATGCGGCTGGCGAGCAGGGCGGAGAAGCCGGGGTCGCCCCGCCAGAACCGCCGCACGTCGTCGCGGAAGCGGTCGTTCCACTCGGCCCAGCGGTGGCCGAACGGGAACCGCCCCACCTGGTACGCCCCGCCCGCGTCCCACGGCTCGGCGATCAGCTTGGTGTGCGCCAGGATGCCGTCGTCGGCGATCATCTCCACCGCCGGCGGGTTGGGCGTCAGGTTGCCGAACCGGTCTCGCCCGAGCACGCTGGCCAGGTCGAACCGGAACCCGTCCACGTGCATGTCCGTCACCCAGTACCGCAGGCACGTCAGGATCTGCTCCCGCACGGCCGGGTGGTTGCAGTTCACCGTGTTCCCGCACCCGCTGTAGTTCAGGTACCGCCCCTTGGCGTCCAGCAGGTAGTACAGGCCGTTGTCCAGCCCGCGGAAGTGGTACGTCCGCCCGCGGTCGTCCCCCTCCCCGGTGTGGTTGAACACCACGTCGAGGATCACCTCGATGCCGGCCGCGTGCAGCGCCTTCACCAGGTCGCGGAACTCGTCGTCTTGTCCGTGCTCCTTGCCGGCCGCGGCGAACGACGCCTTCGGGGCGGCGAACCCGATCGGGTTGTACCCCCAGAAGTTGAGCAGCTTCTCGCCGGTCGCCGGGTCGGTGAACGGGCAGTCCTGTTCGTCGAACTCGAACACCGGCAGCAGTTCGACGGCCGTGACGCCGAGCCACTTCAGGTAGGGGATCTTCTCGATCAGCCCGCGGAAGGTGCCGGGGCTGTGGACCCCGGCACTGGGGTCGCGGGTGAACCCGCGGACGTGCAACTCGTAGATGACGCTGTCTTCGGGCGGGGTGCGGAGCGGGGCGTCGTCCCCCCAGTCGTAGGCGTGGTGCGGGGTGAACAGGCTGCGGCGGGCGGTGCGTTCGGGGTCGGGTTCCCCAGACCCGCCCCACACGGCCCCGTGCGAGAGGGTGTTGGCGAACGGGTCGAGGAGCAGGCGGGTGGGGTCGAAGCGGTGTTCGCCCCCCTTCGGCCCGTCCACCCGCCAGCCGTACTGGAACACGTCCGGCAGTCCGAACACGCGGACGTGCCAGTGGTCGCCGGTGCGGTGGGTGCGGGGGTCGAGGGTGATGGTGGTGAGCGGGGTGGTGCTGCCGCCGTCGGGGAACAGCACCAGGGTGACGGCGGTGGCGTGCCGGGAGAGGACGGCGAAATTGACGCCGTCGGGGGCACGAGACGCGCCGAGCGGCAACGGCCGCCCACGGGCGGTGGCGAAGTCAGGCATGGGGGTAGTGTAGGACACGCCTGCCGGCGGTCACTTCTTCGGCCGGGTGGTGCCGCCGTCGTGCTCGATCCGGCACCCCGGCACGGCGGCGTGGAAGGCGTCCACCCCCTTCGCCGTCACCTTCGACTTGCTCACGTCCAGCGCCTTCAGTCCCGTCAGCCCCTGCAGGTGGGTCAAGCCGGCGTCGGACACCCGCGTGTTCGACAGGTCCAGGTTGACCAGCGCCCGCAGCTCTTTCAGGTGGACCAGCCCGTTGTCCGCCACCGCCGTGTGGGACACGATGAGTTGCTTCAGAACAGTCAACTCCTTCAAGTGGACCAGCCCGGCGTCCGTCACCCCGGTGCCGTCGAGCACCAGGTAGTCCAGCCCGTGCATGCCTTTCAGGTGGGCCAGCCCGTCGTCCGTCACCCGCGTCCGGTCCAGGTCGAGGTAGGTCAGTCCGGTCAGCCCTTTCAGGTGGGCCAGCCCGACGTCCGTCACCTTCGCGACCCCCAGGCTGAGCACCCCCAGCCCCTGAATCTCTTTCAGGTGGGCGAGCCCGTCGTCCGTCACCGCGGAGTGCGTGAGGAAGAGCTGTTTCAGACCAGGCAGCCCCGTCAGGTGGGCGACCCCGGCGTTGGTGATCCGCGGCCCGTCCAGGTAGAGGATCACCAGCCCCGGCAACTGCTTGAGGTGGGCGAGGGCGTCGTCCGAGGCCGCCGCCCCGTCCAGGCTGAGGGTGGTCAGCCCCTTCAGCCCCGTCAGGTGGGCCACCCCGGCGTCGGTCACGGCCGTGCGCGACAGGTCGAGTTGGGTCAGCGTTTTGAGGCCCTTCAGGTGAACCAGCCCGTCGTCCGTCACGGCGGTGCCGTCCAGGTCGAGGACCGTCAGGTGCTGACACCCCTTCAGGCGGGCGACCCCGGCGTCGGTGGCCGCCGTCTTGGACAGGCTGACCGCCTTCAGGGTGAACGGCTCCTTGGGCAGGTCGGCCACGGCCTTGATGTCGGCGCCCCGGCCGGTCAGTTGCACCATCCCGCCCAGCCCGAGCACCCATCCGGCGGCGGTGCGGTCCGGGTCGGCCGCGGCCTTGGCCTTGAGGGTGCCGCCGTCGTACTCGATCTCGCACCCCGGCATGGCGGCGTGGAATTTGGCCACCCTCTGCGGTGTCACCTTCGTCCGCGGCACGCTCAGGCCGGTCAGGTCCCGGGACTGCTGCAACTGGTCGAGGGCGGCGTCCGTCACCCCGGTGCCGGAGAGGTTCGCGTACCTGACACGGTCGCACCCCTTCAGGTGGGCGAGTCCGTCGTCCGTCACCCCGGTGTCGCTCAGGTCGAGGTGGACCAGCCCGAGGCAGCCGCCCAGGTGCTTCAGCCCGGCGTCCGACACGACCGTACCGCGGAGGTACAGGTAGGCCAGTGGTCGGCAGTCGGCGAAGGGGGCGAGGCCGGCGTTCGTCACCTTCGTGCCGCTCAGGTCGAGCGCGGTCAGCCGCGTGTTGCCGGCGAAGTGGGCGAGTCCGGTGTCGGTCACCCCGGTGCGGGCCATGTGCAGTTCCTGGAGCGCCGGCAGCGCGGCCACCGCCGCCATCCCGTCGTCCGCCACCGTCGTGTCTTCCATGTGAAGGTAGGTGAGACCGCGGCAAGCCTTGAACCGGGCCATGTCGGCGTCGGTCACCGCCGTCTTGGCGACGGAGACCGCGTGCAGGGTGAACCGATCGGTCGGCAGGTCGGCGGCATCATTAATGTGGTCGTCCACGCCGTTCACCTTCACCGCCCCGCCGAGCGACAGCACCCACACGGCCGTCGTCCGGTCCGGGTCGCCGGTCGGCGATTCCGCGACTCGTGTGGTGGGGGGGCCGTCCTGGCCCGGAGCGGTCACCCCTCCGGTGCCGGTCGCCGGTGACCCGTCCCGCTTCTGGGTGAGGAAGAAGACGCCCCCGCCGACCACCACCACCGCCGCACTTGCGACCGCCACCCAGAGCCACGGCCGGCCGGCCGGCCTTCGCGTCGTGACCGGCCGTCGTCGGGGCGGCTCGACCGGCGGATCGGCCGCCGGTAGTGGGAGCGGGGCGGTCTCACTCGGGCGGGGGGTGGCGGCCGAGCCCTGGAACCCGTCGCTCATCGCCCGCAAGCGGGCGGCCACCGCGTCGGCGGACGGCGGGCGGTCGTCGGGGGTCTTCGCCAACAGTTGGTGGATCAGCTCGGCGAGCGCGGTCGGCACCGCCGGGTTCAGCTCCCGAACCGGGGGCGGCTCCTCGGTGGCAATGGCCGTCAGGATGGCCATGAGCGTCGGCCGCTCGAACGGCAGCTTGCCCGTCACCAGTCGGTACATCATGCAGCCGAGGCTGAACAGGTCGGCCCGGCCGTCGAGCGGGCGGCCCAGCCCCTGCTCTGGGGCCATGTACGCCGGGGTGCCGAGGATGACGCCGCTGGCGGTGTGTTCGGCGGCGGCGTTCCCCGCCACCGGCTTGGCTAGGCCGAAGTCGAGAATCTTCACCCGCCCGCCGGGGGCTTCCAGCCAGATGTTGCCCGGCTTGATGTCGCGGTGGACGAGGCCGAGTTTGTGGGCGGCGGTCAGCCCGAGGGCAGTCTCGCGGGCGATGCGGATGACCTGCGGGAGACTCGGCGAGCCCTTCTTCTTCAGGTACTCGTCGAGCGGGTAGCCCTGGAGGTGTTGTAGCGCGATGAACGGCACACCATCGATCTCGTCGGCCTCGTGGATGGCGACGACGTAATCGCTGCTGACGCGGGCGGCGGCGCGGGCCTCCCGCAAGAAGCGGTCTTTGGCGGTCGAGTTGGCGGCGGCGTGGGGCAGCATCACCTTGAGGGCGACATTCCGTTCCAGCCGCTCGTCGAACGCCAGGAACACCGCCCCCATCCCGCCGCGGCCGAGTTCTTTCAGGATGCGGTATTTCGCCAGGCGGCCGAGATCACCGGGCACCGTCGGCGGGGCGAACGCCTGCGAATCGGCGACCGCCGGCGCGGTGGGGGGAACCCCGAGGGTCGAATCGGTTCCCGACTCCACGGACGGGTGGGCGGAGTTGACGGGCACGGGGGAGTCTTTGGCTCGGGACGACATAACTCCTCCGACGCACAAACCGCCGCCGAACGCACGGGCGGATTGTAAGCCGAGGTTGAGAGTGCGACAACGACACCCGCCGCGAACTGTCCCGCACGCCGTCACCATTTGGCCGCGAGTGCCTTCTCCTTGTCCAGGTAGACCCGCAGGTTGAACAGGTTTTGCAGGTCGCCCATCATGTGGGCCAGTTCGGGGCGGGCGCGGCACAAGGCCATCGTGCCCCCCGACGCCTTCAGCCAGCCGCTCAGGTCGGCGAACAGCGACACCGCCGCCGACGACATCCGCCGCACGTTCTTCAGGTCCAAGAGCACCCGCAGGTTCCGCGTGTTCAGGTTCTCCTGGAACTCCTTCTTCAGGTGGGCCAGTTCGGCCGCCTCCACCAGGTACACGTCGTTGATGCGGACGACGGTGACCGCCCCGTCGCGGGCGATCCGCAGGCGGCCCCGCACCACCCCCTTCATGGCCGACATCTTGTTCAGGTAGGCGTTCGCCGCCGCCGCCGCCGTGTCGTGCTCGGCCTCCACCCCCTTCATCGCCGCGTCGATCTCGTCGAACGCCGACGCCCGCGGCCCCGCGTCTTCGTCGAGCGTCTTCAGCGCCCACTCCTCCAGGTCGCGCTGGGAGAGCTGCTTCTCGCTGAAGGTGATGCGGAACTCGAGTGGGCCGACGGCGATCATGTCGTTCTTGTGCAGCGGCCACTCCTCGCTGCTCGGAAGTTCCGACCCGTTCACCAGCGTGGGCAGCCCGCTGCCCAGATCCCGCACGAACACCTTCCGCCCGCGGGTGACGAACGCGCAGTGCTGCTCGCCCAACTGCGGGGTTTGCGCCCGTAGTTGGCACGTCTTGCCCGTACCGATGACGAACAGGTCCACGGTGATGGGAATGGGCAGGCCGCGGTGCTTGCCCTTGGCCACGATCAGGTAGAATCGCATGACGCCACCCCAGGCGGGAGAATACGGGGACGGCAGGAGTAAGAAGAGCTGATGAAATCGTACCCCACGCCGCGGACAGCCGCAAGCGGCCCCGCTACAACTCCCCGCTTCGTCACCCGTTACCACGTAACCACCGCGACGACCGGCCCGTCGGCAGGATCGGAGGAATCGTGCGAATCGTCATGATGGGCACCGGCACGTTCGCCGAGCCGACGTTCGAAGCGCTGTTGCACGCGAAAGAAACCGTCGTCGGGCTGGTCACGCAGCCCGACCGCGACGGCGGGAACAAGCGTGGCAGCACCCGGCAGACGGGGAAGGGGATGGCCACCATCGCCGCTGACAGCGGGGTGTCAGTGATCCAGCCGGAGAGCATCAACACGCCGGACGGGTTGGCCGCGCTGATGGCGTTTCAGCCGGACTTGCTGGTGGTGGCGGCTTACGGGCAAATCCTGAAGCCGGAGGTGATTGCGGCGGCCACCCGCGGGGCGATCAACGTCCACGCCTCGCTCTTGCCGAAGTACCGCGGGGCGTCGCCGATCGCCCACGCCATCCTGAACGGCGAGACGCGCACCGGGGTGACGATCATCAACATCACGCCGGGCCTGGACGCCGGCGACATGCTCGCACAGGAAGCGGTGGACATCGGCCCGGCGGAAACGACGGGCGAACTCGAAGCGCGACTCGCCCCCCTCGGCGCTCACTTGTGCCTGGACGTGATCCAACGCATGAAGGCCGGTCCGGTGAGCGGCACGAAGCAAGACTCGGCACTCGTCACGAAAGCACCGAAGATGAAGAAGGAACACGGGCTGATCGACTGGACACAACCGGCGGAGAAGATCGCGTGCCACGTGCGAGCCATGCAACCGTGGCCGACGGCGTACACGTTCTTCCATCGACCGGGCAAGGAGCCGATGCGGGTGATTGTGTGCCAAGTGGCAATCCACGGGATGAACCACCCGCCGATGGATCCCGGCCCGACGCCTGGCACCCTGTGGGCGAACGAGGACGGGATCGTCGTCCAATGTGGAGTCGTTTCGCCGATCCCCTTCCGCACAACGCTGAGGGTGGCCGAACTCCAACCGGCCGGGAAGAAGCGGATGACGGCCGAAGAGTTCCTCCGCGGGTACCCGATCCAGGACGGCTACCGCTTCGGGCCGGATAAGGTATGATTGGATGCCCCGACACCGCTGAGTGATGCGATGAGCACGACCACTGAACTGCCGGTCGATCTGGCCCCACTCCTCGCTCTGTCCGCGGACGATCGGGTGGAACTCGCTCACATCCTCCTGGACAGCGTGACTGTCGAGGCGGAGGAAGCTGAACTGCCTGAGGCGTTCAAGGCGGAACTCCGGAGGCGAGTGGCCGAACACGAAGCCGACCCGAGCACGGCCATTCCGTGGGAGGTGGTCAAAGCCGACATCCTCGGTCGGGCGAAGCAATGAGCCTGCCGGTCGATTTCCGCCCGGAGGCCCGTGCCGAACTGCGCGACGGTTACGACTGGTACGAAGGGCGGCGGACCGGTGCTGGGGTCCGGTTCATGGCAGCGGTTCAGGCTGCTATCGATCACGTCGCTGCATTCCCGCAGAGCGGACGAGTCATGCTCGACGACATCCGGCGAACGCTGGTGTTGAAATTTCCCTATGCCCTCTTCTACCGCGAAGAGGCCGGGCGGATCATCGTCATCTCCGTGTTTCACACCAGCCGCGACCCGGCGATTTGGCAAGGCCGACGATGACCCCCGCCCGTGTTGCCGCCGCCGCCGTCCTCCGCCGCACGCGACAGCGGGAGGGGTTCGCCCCGGAGTTGATCGACGACGCCACCGGCACGCTGAGTCCGCAAGACCGGCGGTTCGTGGTGCAACTCGTCATGGGCGTCGTCCGCCGCACCGCCACGCTCGACGCACTCATCGCCCCGTTCCTCACCCGCCCGTTCGATCAGCTTCACCCGGACACGCTGGACTTGTTGCGGCTCGGCGTGTTCCAACTCGTGTTCCTCACGCAGGTGCCGCGGCACTCGGCGGTCGATGAGACGGTGGATTTGGCCCCGACGGTGGTGAAGAAGTTCGTGAACGCCATCCTGCGGCGGGTGAGCGACGCGGTGACGGACGAGTACACCGGGCGAATGGGGCCGGACATGGTGCCCGTGGATTTCACGGTTAGCCGCGAGCCAACGG
>JANNDF010000060.1:0-1343 GCA_031387445.1 Planctomycetia bacterium | reverse complement strand
TGGAAGAGTGCCCCTCACCCGCTGCCTCGCGTAGCGGAGGCAGCGACCTCTCCCCAGCGGGGAGAGGTGGAGTTCGTCAGATCACCTATTCGCAGGCCACGCTCGAAGCCCTCGACGCGGAGATGGCGACGAACCCCGGTATCTTCGTGCTGGGCGAGGGGATCGGCGTCCGCGGCGGGAACTTCAAGACCACCGCCGGGCTGTTCGACAAGTACGGGGCGGAGCGGCTGCGGGACACGCCCATCTGCGAGCGGGGATTCGTCGGCCTCGGGTGCGGGGCGGCGATGACCGGCACCCGCCCGGTGATCGACTTCATGTTCGCCGACTTCGTGCTGGATGGCGTCGGCGAGATCGTCAACCAGATCGCCAAGATGCAGTACATGAGCAGCGGACGGCTGAAGATGCCGATCCTGCTCCGCGGGTGCGTCGGCATCGGCCACTCCGCCGCCACGCACCACAGCGGAAACTACTACCCGCTGTTCGCCCAGTTCCCCGGCCTGCGGGTGGTGGTGCCCGCCACGCCCTACGACGCGAAGGGGCTGCTGCACCACGCCCTGCGGTGCGACGACCCCGTCCTGTTCCTCGAACCCCGCGAACTGCTGGCCGTGAAGGGGCCGGTGCCGGAGGGGGCTTACGAAATCCCGTTCGGGAAGGCCGCGGTGGTGCGGGAGGGGAAAGACATCACGGTGGTGGCCCTCGCCCGCATGGTGCCGAAGGTGATGGAGGTGGCCGGGGAGTTGGCGAAGGAAGGAGTGTCGGTGGAGGTGATCGACCCGCGGACGATCGCGCCGCTCGACACCGACACCATCGGCCGATCGGTGGCGAAGACCGGGCGGCTGCTGGTCGTGGACGAGGCGTTCGGCCCGTTCGGCGTCGGGGCTGAAATCGCCGCCCAGATCGCCGACCGCCACTTCAACGACCTCGACGCCCCCATCCGCCGGCTGAACGGCCGGCACACCCCGACCCCGTACAGCCCGCCGCTCGAAGCCGCCGTGGTGTTCGACACTGCCGCCATCACGCTAGCCATCCGCGACCTGCTCGCCGAGTGACCCGCCATGCCCATCCCCGTCACCGTCCCCCGCCTCGGTTGGAGCATGGACGAAGGCACGTTTGCCGGCTGGCTGAAGGCCGACGGCGACACCGTGCGACCAGGCGACATGCTGTTCAAGTTGGAAGGCGAGAAGTCGGTGGAGGAAGTAGAGTCGTTCGACGCCGGGGTGCTGAAGATCCCCGCCGACGCACCGAAAGAGGGGGACCGGGTGGTCGTGGGGGCGGTGCTGGGGTGGTTGTTGCAGGCGGGGGAACCGCTGCTTACGAGCCGGGAGCGTGAGCGACCGGAGCAG
>JANNDF010000052.1:0-3095 GCA_031387445.1 Planctomycetia bacterium | reverse complement strand
CCGACGGCGGCAAGACGTGGAAGAAGATCACCAGCGGGCTGCCCGGCGGCGACCTCGGCCGCATCGGGCTGGCGATGGCACCTTCGGACCCCGACACCGTGTACGCCCAGGTGGAAGCGGCGGAGAAGGCCGGCGGCATCTTCCGCAGCACCGACAACGGCAAGACGTGGGAGAAGCGGAACCCGTTCAGCGAGCAGATGCAGTACTTCTGCACGCCGGTGGTGGACCCGGTGAACAAGCACCGCCTCTACATCATGTACGTGTACAACTCGGTGTCGGACGACGGCGGGGCGACGCTCAAGCCGATCGGCGAAGCGGACAAGCACGTCGACAGCCACGCCCTGTGGGTCGATCCGAACGACCCGAAGTTTTACCTGTGCGGGTGCGACGGCGGGCTGTACGAGAGCCACGACAGCGGCAAGACGTGGGTGTTCAAGGCGAACCTGCCGGTCACGCAGTTCTACGACATCGCGGTGGACCAGAACCCGAAGAGCGGGCCGTTCTACCATGTGTACGGCGGTACGCAGGACAACTACACGCTCGGCGGGCCGGTGCGGACGCGCAGCAACAACGGCATCGTGAACGCCGACTGGTACGTAGTGCTCGGCGGCGACGGCTTCCATTGCAAGGTGGACCCGGACGACCCCGACACGGTGTACGCCGAGTACCAGTACGCCGGCATCGTGCGGTACAACCGCAAGACGGGCAACCGGGTGGACATCCGCCCCATCGCGGCGAAGGGCGAGCCGCCCCTGCGGTGGAACTGGGATTCGCCGCTCATCATCAGCCCGCACAACAGCAAACGGCTCTACTTCGCAGCCAACAAGTTGTTCAAGTCCGACGACCGCGGGGAGAGTTGGACGGCCGTCTCGCCCGACCTCACCCGCCAACTCGACCGCGACAAGCTGAAGGTGTTCGGCAAGGTGCAGTCGCCCGAAGCCGTGGCCAAGCACGTGTCCACCAGCTTCTACGGGAACATTGTGTCGCTGGCCGAGGCCATCAAGAAAGAAGGCCTGCTGTACACCGGCACCGACGACGGGCTGATTCAGGTCAGTGAAGACGACGGCAAGACGTGGCGGAAAGTGGAGAAGGTGGCGAACGTGCCGGAGGGCACCTACGTCAGCAAGCTCGTCAGCAGTCAGCACGACGCCACCACCGTGTATGCGGCGTTCGACGCGCACAAGAACGCCGACTTCAAACCGTACTTGTGCAAGAGCACCGACGCCGGCAAGACGTGGGTGAGCATCGCCGGCAACCTGCCCGAGCGTGGCACCGTGTACGCCATCGCCGAGGACCACGTGAACCCGGACCTGCTGTTCTGCGGCACCGAGTTCGGCCTGTTCGTCACGTTCGACGGCGGCAAGAAGTGGGTCGCCATGAAGAACGGCCTGCCGACGATCCAGGTGAAAGACCTGGTGATTCAGAAGCACAACAACGACCTCGTCGTCGGCACCTTCGGCCGCGGCATCTATGTGCTGGACGACTACTCCGCGCTGCGGAAGCTGACCACCGAGGCGGCGGTGAAGGCCGACTCGATCCTCGCCCCGGAGCGGACCTACGCCTACGTGCAGTCGTCGCAACTCGGCGGCGGCGGCAAGAGCTTCCAGGGGTCGGCCCACTACTTCGCCGACAACCCGCCGTTCGGCGCGAGTTTCACCGTGACTCTGAAGGAGACGCTGAAGACGAAGAAGCAACTGCGAAAGGAGAAGGAGGCCGAGTCGCGGAAGGCGAACAAGGACATCGACTACCCGAAGCTGGAAGACCTGCGGGCCGAGGCGGAAGAAGAGGCCCCGAGCGTGACCATGCTGATTTCCGACAGCAGCGGGGATGTGATCTATCAACTCCCCGCCCCGACCTCCGAGGGCGTTCACAAGCTGACGTGGTACCTGCGGCAGAGCGGCACCAACCCGGACGCCGCGAACGGCGGGTACGGGCCGCTGGTGACGCCCGGCAAGTACACCGCCCAACTGGTGAAGAAGCACAACGGGGCGACGACCAAGCTGACCGAGCCGGTGGCGTTCGAGGTGCTGGCCGACCCGCTGTCCACGCTGAAGGCCGACGACTTCGCCGCCATCGCCGCGTTCAACAAGGAGGTGCGGGCGGCGGCCAAACAGCTCTTCGCCACCAGCAAAGCGGCCGACGAACTGACCGCGAAAGTAGACGCCATGCGGAAGGCGCTCAAGCTCGCCCCGAAACCGGACGACGCCACCGAGACGAAGCTGACCGGCCTGGCCGAGCAACTGCGGGGGCTGAAGCGGAAGCTGAACGGCGACGGCATCCTGGCCGCGCGTCAGGAGAACGTGCCGGACAGCATCGCCAGCCGCATCCAGTACGCCGGCGGCACGAACGACGACGCCGTGGCGCTGCCCACCGGCACGGCCAAGCAGTCGCTCAAGATCGGGCTGGAAGAGTTGGCCGAGGTGAACACCGCCGTGCGGGCCGTCGCCGAAAAGGACGTGCCGGCGATTGAGAAGGTGCTCGACGCGCTCGGCGTGCCGTGGACGCCGGGGCGTCTGCCAATGGGGAAGTGACCGCCTCTTGTAGGGCGGGTCGAGCGGGGACACAGTGGGCTGTTCCGGCTCACGGTCACGTTGCCACACCCGACCGCCGCGACCCGCTCAACATCCGCGAAGGCAACCCGGCACTCCGGCCGGAACTGGGGCACCACTTTTCAATGAGCCACAACATCCAGGCCCCGAAAAAAACGCGCAACCTTTTTGTCGGCCTGAACGCGGGCCTCGTCCAGGACCGGATCCTCGAAACGGTCACGGTGGACTCGCTTTTTGTGCGCCGTTACCGGCCCCAAAACATGGACGGCGAGGCCAGCCTCGGCGGCAAACTGCTCGCCGGGTGGCCGGTGAAAAACTTGAAAAGCAGGTTCAAGCTCGGTCTCGGCAGCACGTTCAGCCGGGGGCAGGGATTTTTGGGCACCCGCCAAAACACGGTGCGAAAAACTTCGATGAACTGCACCGCCGACTGGAATCTGTCGCCAAACGATTGGTTCAGCCTTGATTTCACTGCAAAAATCCTCAAAAACACGTGGCACTATTCGCCGGACGCGCACCTCGGACAGTCCAATTTTGACCAAAACTACC
>JANNDF010000045.1:0-11042 GCA_031387445.1 Planctomycetia bacterium | reverse complement strand
AGGCGGAGTGGTCATCGGTGCTGAAGCAGGCCGAGCGGTCGGGGAACACGCTCACCGAGCTGTTGCGGAACCTGTGGGACGGGCTGGGGGTCATCGCCAACAAGACGGTCAACCCCCGCCAAGTGACCGGCGCGCACGTCTCGGTCATCGCCCACACCACCTCCGCCGACCTGACCTGCCACCTGACCGGCACCGACGCCGCCAACGGGTACGGCAACAGGCACATGTACTACTGCGTGCGGCGGTCGCAGTTCCTGCCGTGGGGTGGGCGTGCCGCCGACGCCGAGTTGATGCCGCTGCGGGTAGAACTGCACTGTGCCGCCGGGTTCGCTCAACACACCGAGGAAGTCGGTATCGCCCCCTCCGCCCGCCCGCTGTGGGAGGCGGTGTATCCGGTCCTCGAAGCCGACCGCGGCGGGCTGGTCGGGGCGCTGACGGCTCGCGGGTCGGCGCACGTCCGCCGGCTGGCCATGCTGTACGCCCTGGGGGATTGTTCCGCGACGGTGCGGCCGGTTCACCTGTTGGCCGCGCTCGCCCTCTGGGATTACTCCGAGCGGAGTGTGGTTCACCTGTTCGGGGACAAGACCGGCAACCCGCTGGCGGACGAGATCAAGCTGTTGCTGGCCAACGCGCCGGCCGGGATGACCCGCGAGGACATCGTGCGGAAGCTGGGCAACCACCACTACGGGGAGCGACTGTCGAAGGCGCTCGCGGAGTTGCAGGCGGTCGGGCAAGCGCGGGTGCAATTGGTGGCGACCGGCGGTCGGCCGGCCGAGCGGTGGCACGCCTGCCACACGGAACCGGGAACGTCGTCGCTCATGACGGTGGCCCGCGAAGCCGTCGGACGGTGCGACGGAAGCGACGAAAGCGAGCAAAGCCCCCCGACGGTTCGGGCCGACACCCCCTTTCGTCGCATTCGTCGCTTAGATCGCACCCCCGACCCGATGTTCGTGAAGGAGCCTGGGAGCCGAGATGCGCCACCCGAACGCCCCCGCACGCCGCCCCAGAAAGAGGTGTGGCTGGCTCACCAGCTCTGGCACGGGCCGCGCACCCTCACCGACCTCGAAGCCCGCGCGACCGCGGCCGGGATGACCAACTGGAAGAAGCACGCCGACCAGTTGCACATCCAGCCGCGAGAACTGACCGGCGGGGAGTGGGAGTGGGAGTTACCCGCGGGCACGAACCGCAACCTGTACCCGACGCCGCCCGACCCGCCGCCACCCCCACCGGAACCGACACTGTTCGACGGTGCGACAGACACCCCGAACAAGCCGGCGAAGGCGAAGGCCAGCGCGAAGAAGCGGAAAGCGAATCGGAAGCCGGGTGGCAAGTGACACCCGTTTCACTTCGCCGCGGTCGGCGTATTCGGACCTGGATTCCCACGCGAAGCCGATACCGTGATTGCTCCGCGTGAACGGAGCCTGTACCCTCAATCCGCCTTCGGGCCGGTGTCCGGTGTGGGGTGGAAGTGAGACGCCACCCCCGCCGGCACTGCCCGTCTCACCGAAGGAACACCAGCATGGCCAGCATCTCGACCGACCCCAACGGCAACGTCCGCATCCTGTTCGTCGGCGGGGACAAGCGCCGCCGTACCATCCGACTCGGCAAGGTGAATCAGAAGACCGCCGAGGCGGTGAAGCTGCGGATTGAGCACCTGAACTCTGCCCTCACCTCGAACTACGCCCTCGACCCCGACACCGCCCGATGGGTGGCCGGCATCGGTGACGACTTGGCCGAGAAGCTGGCCGCCGTCGGACTCATCCCCGAACGGCGTTCCCAGACGCTCGGCGAATTCCTGAACGCATACCTCGACCGCCGCCGCGGGGATGGCTCGAAGCCCGCAACCGTCGTCAGCGTGAACCGGGTGGTGACCGACCTCACCGACTTTTTCGCCCCGTCGTCCGAGCTGCGCAAGCTCACCGTGGCGGAGGCCGAGCGGTTCAAAGAAGCGTACCAGAAACGCGAGTTGGCCCACGCAACCGTCTACCGCCGGCTGAAGATGTGCAAGATGTTGTTCGACCACGCCCGGCGGCTCAAGCTCGTCACCGAGAACCCGTTCGCCGACGTGAAAGGGAAGAACACAAACTCGGCCGAGCGCCGGCACTACATCTCACCCGCCGACACGCTCAAACTGATCGACCACGCGAACCCGACATGGCGAACGATCATCGCCCTGGCTCGCTTCGCGGGCCTTCGCTGCCCGTCGGAGGTGCTGTCGCTGAAATGGGCCGACGTGAATTTCGCCGCCGGCCGAATGACCGTACCCAGCCCGAAGACCGAACACCTCGAAGGGAAGGAATACCGCGTCTGCCCGATCTTTTCCGCTCTCCGCCCGCACCTCGAAGACGCCTTCGAGTTGGCCGAGCCGGGAGCGGAATACGTCGTCGGCGGGCCGCAAGGGGACCTGTACCGGGCGAACAG
The DNA here is from genome assembly GCA_031387445.1 of Planctomycetia bacterium. Taxonomy (GTDB): domain Bacteria; phylum Planctomycetota; class Planctomycetia; order Gemmatales; family Gemmataceae; genus JALHQU01. The sequence goes on along the minus strand of JANNDF010000045.1, from coordinate 8,621 downwards.
CCGCAAGCCGGGCGGGTGGCAGAACACTTCGCTCTCGTCCGCCTTCCGCAAGCTCATCAAGCGGGCCGGGCTGGTGTCGTGGCCGCGACTGTTCCACAACCTGCGGGCGTCGTGTGAAACCGACCTGATGCAGCACCACCCGATTCACGTCGTGACGGCGTGGCTGGGCAACACGCCGAAGATCGCACAGGGGCACTACCTGCAAACGCTCGAAGGGGACTTCGCCAAGGCGGTGCAAGGCGGTGCAGAATGCGGTGCAGTTGTGGTGCAAAAGGCGGTGCAGTCAGTGAATGCCGACCGTTGTCCAGAAATGACAAACCCGACGCGTTCCCCTGAGATTTCAGGACAACGGTCGGGTTCTGTCAACCTGAGTCAACTACTGTCTATCTGTTCAGATGGCCAAGGTGGGACTTGAACCCACACGGTTTTACCCGCTCGATTTTGAGTCGAGAAGACAACACGTGTGGGCGACTGAATTTCAGGCACTTCTGCGTTACTCGTCACTCGCTTGGGACCCCACTTGGGACAACTCAACCACCAAGCCGACTTACGGCGTCTTGGGTCGCTGATACCCGTTCGCCTTCAGCGTTGCGAATGACCCTTTTGCCTTCTGCCAGTAGACGAAATCGTGTGGTCCGTCGGTCGAGTTCGGGTTCAGCTTGCGGAACTCCTCGTACTCAGACCCGGCAGCCTTCTTGTAGGCTTCTGGACTCATCCAGGCGAAGGCGAGCAAGTCAAACCGGAAGGTCTCGACTGGCATCGCATCGCCGAGCCGTCGGGAATTCTGTTCCAACTTGTCGCTGAACGAGGCGAGCTTTGGGGGGATGTCAGGATGGCTCTCTCCCAACTCGCGTTGCAGGCGGGCGAGTTGGTCAGCGTCTTCGAAAATGCTGGGCTTCTTCTTGGTGGGAGTGCTGATATCAGGAGGTGTCGAGACGGCTTCGGGACCTCGCGTCGGTCTCGAAACCGTGGGCGAGTTGATGCCCGCAGTCGTGGGCGTCCTCGGCCCACAGGCGAGCGAGAAGACGGCAACTGCCACCCCAGCGAGAGTGAGGTGGGCTAACGTGGATCGCAAACGCACTTCTCAACCCCCGAATCGACTACGACTTCTTGGGCTAATACGACGCCTAAGATGATGATGGGAGTTCGCCGTGTTCGGATCAAGTGTACCCGTCCGGCGAAATGACGCCTTGCGTGGTCGGGTAGTCTGGGAGTTTTCCCCAGGAAGACTTCCGTCATGTCTGTACACCGCCCCGACAAGGTCCGGACCTGGCGGGCCACCCTCAACGCCTGGAAGCGGTCGGGTCAGACGGTCAACGCCTTCTGTCGCGCCCGTCAACTCACCCGGTCGAACTTCGACCGCTGGCGGCGAATCCTGACTGCGGAGTCAATCACCTCATCTCCCACCCCATCGCCGGCGTTCGTGCCCGTTCGGGTCGTCGCCGAGCCGATGGCTGTGGTTGTGCTCCGCTCCGGAGTGGTACTCCGGGTGCCGCTGCGGGCGACGGCCGACGCCGTCACCCGGTTGGTGACCGCGGTGGGGGCGGCGTCATGCTGACCCTGCTGCCCGGCGGCCGCATCCTGGTCGCCGTCGAGCCGGTCGATGGTTTCCGTTCGGCGACACCCACCCCACGTCCGACCAACTCGCCTTCCCGACGCCACCCCGCACAAGCGAGCCGACTCGCCTCCCTGCCCTCGGCGGCGCATTCCCTGCCGGTTACAGCCCCCTCTTGATTGGGTTGCTCACCTGACAGTTGCGTTCCACCGTTTCATCCGGCGACTGCCCGGACTGTTTCAGTGCCCGGCGATTGGGAGGTTGGCCGACCCGGATTTATACCGAGAGATGAATTGATCTCATGCTGAGAGTTGAATTGATTAACGAAGTGATTCCGGGCGGGAACGGAAAATACGCGGATGTCAGAATACCCGGTAGCCCATCCACGATCTGCACATCTCCCCGTTGTAAGGTCGAAAGTTGACCGCCAAGATGCCCAGGAATGTAGAACACGGAATCGATCCGCGACGGCCGTTGCGCGAAAAATCCAAAAATCAACAGGGTACCACGTCCGTGAGCACCATGCCTTCCGACCCGTCGTTCATTCAGAGGCTGTTCGCGTCGCACCGGGCGGGTCCGCACTTGCAGAAGAAAGCGCCGCTGGCGTTGGAGTTCCTGGAGACGCGCGAGTGCCCGGCGACCAACTTGATCCCGAACCCCTCCGTGGAAACCGGGGAACTGTTCAACACCCGCCCGCAGTCGTGGCAGACGCAATCGAGCGGCCTGAACGTGCCGGTGTTCAAATACACCACCCCGGGGTTGGACGGGCAGCGGGCGGTTCGTGTGGACATGGTGGGCAAGGTGACGGGCGACGCGAAGTGGTACTTCGATGACGTCCCGGTCACGGCCGGCCAGAAGTACACCTTCTCGGACCTGTACAAGTCGGACGTTACCACCACCGTCGCGGTTCGCTTCCGGCTGAGCGACGGGAGCTACACGACGGTCGGCAACTACGACGTCCCCAAGAGTACGAAGACCAAGGCGTTCACGGTCGATTTCACCGCCCCGGCCAACGCCGTCTCAGCGACCGTCTTCCACACCATCGCCAGGAAAGGGTACCTGATCACGGACGGCTTTTCACTGGTCGCGGTGCCGACGCCGGACACCGTGGCGCCGACGGTCTCCGTGACTGCCCCGACCGGTTCACTGTCCGGAACGGTCACGCTGACGGCCCAGGCCGCGGACAACGTCGGGGTGGCGGGCGTCCGGTTCCTGATCGATGGCGCCCAGGTCGGGGCCGAGCAAACGGCCGCGCCGTTCCAATTCGCCCTGGACACGACGACCCTGACTAACGGCAACCACACGGTCGCGGCCGTGACGCGGGACGCGGCCGGCAACACCACCACGTCCGTCGCGGCGACGTTCACGGTCAGCAACCTCCTCCCGCCCCCGACGCCGACGACGAACCTCATCCAAAACCCCTCGGTGGAAACCCTCGACACCACTGGCACCCCGGTCGGTTGGGCGAGTGGCGGGTGGGGAACGAACGCGTCCAGTTATTCCGTGGTCGCGGGGACCGACGGCGCGCGGGCGCTGCGGGTGGACACGACGAGCTATTCCACCGGCGATGCGAAATGGTACTTCGCGGACGTGCCCGTCGTGGGGGGCGGCAAGTACACCTTCTCCGACCAGTATCGGTCGAATCGGGCGTCCGAACTGACGGCCCGCTACAGGCTGGCGGATGGGTCGTATTCGTACGAATGGGTCGCAGCCCTCGGGGCGTCGTCAACGTGGACGACCGCGTCGGCGACGGTCACGGCTCCCGCCAACGCCGTCGCCGTGACGATGTTCCACCTGATCGCCGGTCAGGGCTGGCTGGAAACGGACAAGTTCAGCCTCCAGCCGCCGACCCCGCCCACCCCGACGGGCATGGGGATGATCACGCTGACGTTCGACGACGGGTGGGCGTCGCAACTCCAGAACGCGGTGCCGGTGTTGCAGCAGGCCAATCTGCCCGCCAGCTTCTTCGTGATTACACGGGCGAACCAGGGGGGGCAGGCCTGGGAACTCGTGCAGAACCCGTCGTTAGAGGTCGCCACCAACAACGCGCCGGCCACCTGGAGCCAGTCCCAGACGGGCGTCAACACGGCCACCTTCACCTACGACACCACCGGCAGCGCCGGGTCGCGGTCGGCCCGCATCGACGTGACGAGCTACACCTCGGGCGGGGCCGCCTGGTACTTCCAGGATGTCCAAGTGACACCCGGCAGCCAGTACACCCTCTCCCACGACTACAACTCGACCGTGCCTACCACGGCCACCGTTCGCTTCACGAGGCACGACGGCACGTTCGTCTTCCAGAACGTGACGCTGCCGGCGACGGGCGGCGTCTGGAAGACCCAGACGGTCACGGTCACGGCCCCGGCCAACGCCGACGCGATAACTCTCTGGCACGTCATCGGCCAGGTCGGCACCCTGAGCGTGGACAACTACTCGGTCAAGCCGGTGAACCCGTACTCGAACCCCAGCTACATGACGCCCGCCCAGATCCAGGGCCTGCAAGCGGCCGGTTATGAAGTGGGCGACCACACGATGACGCACGCCGACCTGGCGACGCTGTCCGTCGCCGGGGCGCGGGCGGAGATCGACGGCGCGCGGGCGGACCTGATCGCCCTGGGCATCACGCCGAAAACGCTCGTGTACCCCTACGGGTCGTACACGGAGGCGGTGAAACAGATCGTCGTCCAGGAGGAGTTCGTCGGCGCCCGCACGGTCACCGGGGGGTTGAACGCCAGCGGGGCCGACCCGTACGCCCTGAAGCACCGCGAGGTGGACGTCACCACGACCGTCGCCGACGTCCAGGGCTGGATCGCGGAGGCCCAGAGCACCAAGACGTGGCTGATCCTGACGTTCCATGAAGTGAACACCGGCGGCGGCACGTACAGCACCACCCCGGACACGTTCCGCCAGATCGTCACCCTGGTCGCCGCTTCGGGCCTGACACCCGTGACGATGGTCGACGGCCTGGCGAAACTGTGACGCCCCAGGGTCGAACCGAAGGACCTCATTCCCGGCACCGGATTCCGATAACACTCGGCGAAACCGGTAGCGGCTCCGGTTTCCCAACACGGCAGAAGAGGGGTGCGCTTTGGGTGATACAGTCCTGCTGGTTCGACTCGTGGCGGCCAGCGCGCTCGTCGGCCTGTTGGTCTTCTGCGTCGCCCACACCGTGCAGGTTTGGCGGAAGCGGAACGCTAAAAAAGCTGGTCCCGATGGCGGAAGCCCTGTGGGGCGGCGGCTCGCCTGGGGGTGCCTGATCGCGGGGGTGGTTCTCCTCCCGGCGTCCGCGGTCCACCAAGAGATGACCCGTCGCGATGGCGTCCTCACCGGCAAGGGCTTGTTCATCCTCCGCGCCCAAGAGGATCTGAACGTCGAGTGGCTTCGAGACGGCGACGGGGCGGGTGCGGGTGAAGTGCTCGCCCGCTTCGGCTCGGCGTCCCGCTCCGCCCGCGCGGACGAACTTCAGGCGCGGCTCGCCCGGGCCGAGGCCGAACGGGACGTCCTGGGCCTGCTCCCCCTCATCCCGGACCCCGAACTCACGCGGCGGTACCAGACGGTCACCCAGGAGCGGACGCAGACCGAACAGGAACTGGGGCAAGCCGTCATCGCCCTCGAGGTCGCCGGGCGCGACCTCACGGCCCAACTGTTCAACCGGAAGGAGGCGCTCGCCAAACTGGATCTGACCCTGACGGAGCGCCGCAAGGCAGTCGAACACGCCACCCTGAAGAGCAGCCACGCCCGCCAGAAGTTGAGCGTCTCCCAAAGTCTGGCCGCGAGCGGGTCGGTCTCGGCGGGCGAATCCCAGGACCGCATCCTCGCCGCCCGGGACGCGGAGGTCGAGCTGGCCTCGCTCACCCAGGAGGTGAAGGATTTGCTCGCGGAACGGGATGAGGTCCGCACCCACCTGGACAAACTCGAAACGGGGCGATCGGACACGGCGTCCCCCCTCCGCACCCGGTTCACCACACTGACGGACCGGCTCGCCCGACTGGAAGCCGACGAAACGGACCTTCGGGCCAAAGTGCAGGCGGATTTGGCCCGCTCGACCAAACTCCGGGACGCGGAGAAGGCTCAGGCTGACGCGAAAATTCGCGAACACCAGGCGAGCCTGGACAGCCTGACCCGCGAGCGAGAAGTCCTCGCCCCGTTCCCAGGGGTCCTCGCGTATCGGGCGACGTCGCCGAACGCCACACGCTCGCGGGACCCGCTGGCCGTCCTCGTCCCGGCGGATGGCATCCTGCTGACCGCCCGAGTGGCGCAGTCCGACGCGGACGCCATTCGCGGAGGGGCCGAGGTGATGATCGAACTGGGCGACGACTCCCCGGAACGGCGAATCCCCGCGCGCTTCCACACGACGACCGCGCTGGTCCACGAACCTGGGTTCGCCGAGGTGCGGTTGGCGTGTCAGCCGCCGCCAGAGGTGGTCCGCCGACTGGCCGACGGGGAGAAACCCCGCGTCGCATTCACCTGGCACCCGTCGTTGCAGGCGATGTGGCCCTTCCACACGGGCGTTCTGCTGGTCGCCGGCGGGGTGTTCGGGTTGCTCCTGACCGGCCGGCGGGGGTTCAAGCGGTCTCAGCCCCCCGTCGTGGCGCCCGTTCACGACTTCCGGCCGGACGTGCCGACGGCCGAGGTCCGAGCGCTACTGGGGATGGAACCCACGGACGTGCCCGACACGCGCGCGAGTGTCGAGGTGTGGAATCGGGAACCCGTGCGGGACGTGCGTCGGACCACCGGCCTCCAAGCGGTGGCCGGTTTCCTGGCTCGGCTCCGCCAATTCCGCTGGCGTCGGCAAGCCCGCGTAGAGGTGGTCCGAACCAACCAGTTCCGACAACTCCGCCAGATCCTCGTCGCCCACCGGCCCGAGTCGCCACTTTGTTGTGCGGTGAGGCAACTGCCCCAGACGCGGTCTTGAGGTCCCGTCGGGCGCTGGATTCGCGAGCACGGGCCGTGAGGTCGAGTTCGCCTGCGGCGGGATCAACGGTCTCGGCTCAGGGTTTCGGTTTGCTGAACGGCAACCCTTCAGACCGCATCTGACCCCGTGAGCGACGTCGCATGAACATGCCCTTCCTCTCGCTCTTCCGCCCGAGCAGCGGCGCGCCGGATCCGGCCTGGGTCGATCCGCTTCACGCGGGCAGTTACTCGCTCCGGCCGACGTCGCCGCTGCGCCGCACGCTCGTGGAACTGATGTTCCCCCTCGGCGTGCTTTTTACGCTGGCTTGCTGCTGGCTCGCCTGCCGCGATCTGCTCCGCCAGTTCGGGGACGCGGGAGGCGGCTCGCTCGCACAGTCCGGCCTGGTCGCTGTTGTCGCCGGGGTGTCGCTCATCTTCAGCCTGCGGTGGCTGCTGGTCCAACTGCTGGTCATTCGCCACTATTGGCGAACCGCGGCTCAACCGCCGCCGGAGGTCACCCGCTGGCCGTTCGTGACGATCCTGGTGCCGGGCTTCAACGAGGCGCCGAGCATCCAAGCCACGCTCCGCTCACTGCTGGCCATCGACTACCCGGACTTCGAGATTCTGGTCATCGATGACGGTTCGACGGACGGCATGGCGGACGCCGCGCGGGTGTTCGAGGGGCGACACGGCGGTGCGACCTGCCGCGTCCTGTCCAAGCCGAACGGCGGGAAATGGTCGGCGCACAACTTCGGGCTGGAACACGCCCGCGGCGAATTCATCCTGTGCGTGGACGCCGACACGGTGTTCGAGCCGAACGCGCTCAAGATGCTGGTCCGCCGCATGTCCGACCCGGCCGTCGGCGCGGTCGCCGGGAACGGGGTGGTGAGGAACCTCGACGGGTTCCTCGAACACTGCCAGGCACTGGAGTACGTCTATTCCAACGCGGCCATCCGCATGTCGCAGAGCGATTCGGGCACGGTGCTGTGCGTGCCGGGGCCGATCGGGTTGTTCCGCCGGGCCGCCCTCGACGGGGTGCGGGCGAAGTACGGCGAACTGCCGGCCGGGTCGCCGCCGGGCCATTTCTCGGGCCCGTTCCAGCACGACACATTCTGCGAGGATTTCGACCTGTCCGTGGCCCTGCTGGCCCAGGGGTGGAGGATCATCTACGAGCCGCGCGCGATCTGTTACACCGAGGTGCCGATGGGGTTGGTCGGCCTCATCAGTCAGCGATATCGATGGACGCGCGGCAACCTGCAAGTCCTGGCGAAATGCCGCCGCAATTACACCCCCCGCCGCGACGGGCACGGCTGGACCATGCTGGCCTGGCTGCTCGGCACCTACGTGATCGAAACGGTGATGGGGTTCCTGCTCAATTACCTGTTCCTGGCCCTGACCGTCTTCATGCTGTTGGGGTCGGCGACGGACGCGTCCGCGTTGGCCATGTACTGGGTGTTGAATCTGGTCCAGCGAGGTATGTTCAGCGCGGTCGCCATCTTGCTCCATCGCGAGCGGCTGAGCGTAATGCTGGCGTGGCCGGTGTACGAATTCTTCTCCGGGCTGGTGCTGGGCGGGTCGCTCGTGATCGCCGTGATCGACCAGACGCGCGGGACGCAAATGGGCTGGGGCCGGGAGCACCGCCCGGCCGGCTGAGACCAGGTGGGAACTGATCGGGCATCGCCATATCGGACCGGCGTGTATTCAGTCCAAGGGCCGACGGGCGTCTCCGACCGCCCACCGTCGCGAGCGCCCGCTTCCCGACCGCGACAGCGCGGTGTGAACGCCGGCGAGAAGTGCAGCGCCAGCCGTGGTCGCGGGTGCCGATGAGATGTGCAGCGTCTCGTTTCACAAGTTCGACCCCTTCCTGCTGATCATCCTTCAACTGCTCGACGCCGACCGGTCAATGCCGGCGAAGCAGCAGTACATGGCCGAGCGGGTCCACCGTCACTGAACGGTGAGGAGCGTGGTAGGGAATGGTCCGTAGCAGGGAGCAATCCGTGGGCGGCGGGGTTGAGGCATGTCGGCTCGCCCGTGCGGCCCCCGGTCTCAGGCGGCGAGTCGGCTCCGGGTCGGGGCTAGATACCTCCCGCCAAAGGGGGAAGTAAGGCTCATTTTCCAGGGCATTTCGTGTACACCTCGGCCTGGACCCGGAAGTGGGTACGGGTCTCGAACC
>JANNDF010001100.1:0-3494 GCA_031387445.1 Planctomycetia bacterium | reverse complement strand
TGGTTTTTTATCCATTTTGATGAACTTGTTTTCACCGTTTCGACAACGTCGGCGATTGATCGCTTGCGGGACAATGAAAAAAACAGGTGAACGTGATCCTCAACGCCACCCACGCGAATCGATGGGCAATCGATGTTGTTCAGAACGCCGGAGAGATATGCGTGAGTTTCTTCTTGGATGTCTTGTGTCAGGAATGGGACGCGGTTCTTCGTGCTGAAAACGAGATGCACAAGCACACGAGACAACGATTGCGGCATGATAAACCTCCGAGAATAACGGAATTTTAAAGGGCGCGACCTGTATGGTAGCGCAGCATTGTTACAAAGAAAACATACGGAAAATATCCGTTTCAAATCGCGTCGCCCAAAGGGTGAACATTCCTCAGCCCAGGCCATCGGCCTGGGTAACTGGGTTTCCTACAACACCACCCCACCCCCGCGAGCGTCCGCCATGCCCAAGTTCCGTGCCGTCGTCGTCGATTTCGTGTCCGGCGAACCGTCCCTCGAACTCGGCGTCCTCGGCGACATCGCCGACGTGGTGGCGCTGGACGAGCCCGACGAGGCCAAGCTGGCCGGGAGACTCGACCACGCCGACGCGGTGATGGTTTACAACACCACCCTCCGAACCGACACCATCGCCCACCTGCGGGACTGCAAGGTGATCGTGCGGTGCGCCGTCGGGTTCGACAACATCGACGTGGCCTTCGCCCGCACCCGCGGCATCCCGGTGTGCAACGTGCCCGATTACGGCACCGAGGAAGTGGCCGACACCGCCATCGCCCTCATGCTCGCCCTCGTGCGGGGGAACCACTTCCACAACAACCGCCAGCAGCGTGGCGAGGGGCCGTGGGGGTACAAGACCGCCGCCCCCATCTCGCGGCTGCGGGGGAAGGTGTTCGGGGTGGTCGGGCTGGGGCGGATCGGCACGGCGGCGGCGGTACGGGCGAAGGCGTTCGGTATGGACGTGGTGTTCTTCGACCCGTTCAAGCCCAACGGGTACGACAAGGCACTGGGCATTCGCCGGGCGAACACGCTGCCCGAACTGCTACGGCAATCGTTCGTGGTGACAGTTCACACCCCATTGAACGACGGCACCCGGAACCTGATCGACGCGACTGCGATTGCGACCATGCCCCGCGGGTCGTTCCTGGTGAACACCGCCCGCGGCGCGTGCGGCGATGCCACCGCCATTCCCGCCGCCATCGCGAGCGGGCAACTGGCGGGGGCCGGGATCGACGTGCTTCCGGTCGAACCGCCGCCGGCCGACCACCCGCTCGTCGCCGCGTGGCGGGACGTGAACCACCCCTGTCACGACCGCGTCATCCTCACCCCGCACTCGGCCTTCTACTCCGAAGAGGGGGTTCAGGACATGCGAACCAAAGGAGCGGAGGAGGTGCGACGAGCGCTGCTCGGCGAACCGCTGCGGAACGTGGTGAACTGACGAACGGGCGGGGTGTGGGGGGAGAATTCCGCAACCCGTGCCCCGCCGCGGTCGATACAACTTATCTGGTTCCCCCTAACTGTTGCGCTCCGCGCCCCGCGAGGACCTGCCGTGAGTTCCGGCCGCTACCTGTTCACCAGCGAATCCGTCTCGATGGGCCACCCAGACAAGGTGGCGGATCAGATCTCCGACGCCGTCCTCGACTTCTGCCTGGCCGCCGACCCGACCAGCCGGGTGGCGTGCGAGACGCTCGTCACCACCGACCTGTGTACGGTGGCCGGCGAGATCACCACCAAAGCCCCGCTCACCCGCGAGGCGGTGGACCGGCTTGTGCGGGACGTGATCACCGACATCGGGTACACCGACCCGAACATCGGGTTCGCCGCCAGCACGGTGCAGATCAACAACGTCATCCACGCCCAAAGCCCGCACATCAGCCAGGGGGTGGACACCGGCGGGGCGGGCGACCAGGGGATGATGTTCGGCTTCGCGTGCGACGAAACCAGCACCCTCATGCCGCTGCCCATCCACCTGAGCCACCGGCTGGTCGAACACCACGCCGAGTTGCGGAAGAACGGCAAACTGGCCTGGCTGCGACCGGACGCCAAGAGCCAGGTGACGGTGGAGTACAACGCCGACGGCACCCCGCACCGCATCCACACCGTCGTGCTGAGCACCCAGCACGACGAATCGGTGATGGTGAAGAACGGCGGCAAGGACGGCAAGGACTACTTCACCGACGCCGCCCGCCAACTCGTCATCGACCAGATCATCCTGCCGGTGCTCAAGGGCGACCGCCCGGACCTGATCAAGGGCAAGCTGGTGATGGTGGTGCCGGGGGTGGCCCCGGTGCTGGGCGAGAACGACATCGCCTGCCACGTCAACCCGACCGGCTGCTTCCTGGAAGGCGGGCCACACGGCGACTGCGGGCTGACCGGCCGCAAGATCATCGTGGACACCTACGGCGGTCGCGGGCGGCACGGCGGCGGGGCGTTCAGCGGCAAGGACCCGACCAAGGTGGACCGCAGCGCCGCCTACGCCTGCCGGTACATCGCCAAGAACATCGTGGCGGCCAAGCTGGCCAAGCGGTGCGAGGTGCAGGTGAGCTACGCCATCGGCTACCCCGACCCGCTGAACATCTGGGTGGGCACCGAAGGCACGTGCGCGCCGGGCGTGACCGAAGACAAGCTGGTGGCCCTCATCCGCAAGCACTTCGACCTGACCCCGAAGGGGATCATCGAGGGGCTGAACCTCCGCCGGCCGATCTACCGCCAGACCGCCCGCCACGGGCACTTCGGCCGCACCAACGCCGAGTTCAGTTGGGAGAAGACGGACAAGGCCGAAGCGCTGCGGAAGGACGCGGGCGTGTGATGGACGAGCCGGAAGCGTGAGCGACGGCAAGCCCCGTCGCTCACGCTTCCGGCTCGTCAGCCGTCCGGGTTGTCCAGGATCTGCTGCAACCGCTCGGCCAGTTCCGGGCGGAACTTGGCCGGCCAGGTGGCGTCGATCAGGCCGAGTTGCACCATGTCTTGCAGGTGTACCTGATCTTTCAGCCGGTACGACGTGAGCTTCATCCGCACCAAGGCATCGAGCTTGAGGTGACGGTAAGTGTTGTTGAGGGCGTACTCGAACTCGGTCACGTCGGCCGTCGGCTCGAAATACTCCGCCCTCACCTTCTCGTTAGCGAACAGGATGTGAACGGCGTCGCGGGCCTTCGCCCCCTTCCCGTCCAGGAACATGTCGATGCTGGCGGCGTGCCGGTAAATGAATCCGGCCGCTTCCATCGCCACCTTCGCCCGGTCGAAGTCCTCTCGTCGCAACAGGATGTCTACGTCTTGCGTGTTCCGCACGGCGGCTTCGTCTACGCGAGACACCCACGCGGCGACGGCGTTGCCGCCGATGACGGCGTACGGTACGCCGGCCGTTTCCAGGGCCGTCGCGGCCCGTAACAGACGTTCGCGCACTTTTTCCACGGCACGCACCATCCTGTCGATGTCGGCGGGGGGCAGGGTTGCGATCATGTCATCAGTGTAAACGAAATCGTCGCGGCGAGC
>JANNDF010001097.1:0-2422 GCA_031387445.1 Planctomycetia bacterium | reverse complement strand
AACTCCCCTCCAGAGCGGGGTCGCCTCAAGGATTGCCGCAACCGGCCCACGAAGGATTCACCCATGACCCGCCTCCTGCCGGCTTGCGCCGCCGTACTGCTCACCGCCACCGTCGCATCCGCCCAACCCATGCCGGGGGGGGGCGGGGCGGCCCAGCGGCCGACCTTCAGCCCGTACTTGAATCTGCTCAACCGGGGTGGCAACCCGGGGCTGAATTACCTCGGCATCGTCCGCCCGCAGCAGCAGATGCAGCAACAGTTCAACCAACTCCAGCAGCAGACGAACCAGCAATTGCAATCCCTCGGCCAGTCTTACGACAGCCAGCTCGACGCCCTGTCGGGTGCCTTCCTCCCGGCGACCGGTAACGTGGCGGTGTTCAACAGTGCTCCCGGCTACTTCGGCCGCATCCCCTTCGGAAGCGGCGTCTACTCGCCCAGCGGCGGGGGTGGCGGTCTCGGGGGAGGGGGCATGGGCCGCTTCGGCGGGAGTGCGGGCGCGATGGGGGCGATGCAGCGGCCGGGGTTCTCCGGCGGAGGAGCCGGGGGCGGGGCCCGCGCGCCGGCCGGCGGCGGGCGACGGTAGCGGTCGGCAACGGGAACCCTCCGGCGGGTCACGCCGGTTCACCACGAAGGACTCGTCATGTTCGCCATCACCCGCGGGCGGCTGGTCGCCGCCGCGTTCGGCCTGTCGGCCACCGCCGCCACCGCACAAGGGCCGTTCTTGTTCGGCCCGGTGGCTGGTTGCCCGCTGGGCAACTGCGCCGCTGCCAACCACGGCACGTACGGCCCGGCCCTGTTCGCCGCCAACCCGAAGGGGCACTCCAAACTGCTCGGCCCGGACGAACCGGGTTGTATCGGGCGGTCGAGTTACCCCCTGTCCGACTGGCACTACATCCGCCAGTTCTGCGGGCCGACGCTCCAACCCGGCACCTGCTACGGGTACAACCCGACGAAGTGGCGGAAGTGGGAGGAGACGTGCGCTTCGGCCGGGTGTGCCAGCGGCGCGGTCGCCCAGGAAGGGTTGGCCCCGGCTCCGCTGATGATCGCCCCGCCGCCGCCGACCATTCCCGTGACGCCCTCCGAACAACTCCCCGTGCCGAAGGAAGACAAACCCAAAGACCCGCCCAAGACGGACGGGCCGAAGGTCGATCCGGTCACCCCGCCGAAGGTGCCGCTCATCCCGAAGGGCACCGGCTCGGTGCCCTCCCCTTTGCCCACCGTTCCGGCCGTGCCCGTGCCGATGCCGAACCCGACCGAGCCGGGGAAGATCAACACCACCGACGCCACCATGCCGATGCCGCCCTCGACTGTGGTTCCGCCTGCACCCGAACCGCGGGTGGTGGTGCCGCCCGACCGCAAGTGAGCTACGTTAGGTGAACCCCGGCAGTCATGCCGGGGGTGCTTCAACTCCAAAGCACCCCCGGCATGACTGCCGGGGTTCACCTTCGGTGCCTCATGTCCGAACTGTGTCTGGTCACCGGCGGGGCCGGGTTCATCGGGTCGCACGTCGTGGATGGGTTGCTCGCCGCGGGCAAGCGGGTCCGCGTGTTCGACGACCTGAGCACCGGCCAGAACACCAACCTGCCGGCGGGTGTCGAGTTCGTCCGCGGGTGTGTGTGTGATGCGAAGGAGTTGGCCTCCGCCGCGTCGGGCTGTTCCGTCGTCTACCACCTTGCGGCGATGGCCTCGGTCGCCAAAAGCCTGGAAGACCCGCTCGCCTGCCACGCGGTGTGCGCCACGGGCACGCTGAACGCACTTCTTGCCGCTAAGGCCGCGGGCGTTCGCCGGGTGGTGTATGCGGCCAGTTCCAGTTGCTACGGCTCCGCTGCCGACCCCGCCGGCCTGAGCGAAGACACCCCCCTCCGCCCGCTCTCGCCCTACGCCGCCGCCAAACTCGCCGGCGAACACTACCTGGAAGCGTTCGCCGAGAGTTTCGGCATCGAGACGGTGCGGCTGCGGTTCTTCAACATCTTCGGCCCCCGCCAGCGGGCGGACTCGCCGTACAGCGGCGTCATCGCCATCTTCGTTGGGATGCTCACGCAGGGCCGCGCGCCGGTCGTTCACGGCGACGGGTTGCAGGCCCGCGACTTCGTGTACGTGGCGAACGCGGTTCAGGCGGTGTTGAAGGCGGGGGAGGTGCCGGGCGTGAGCGGGAAAGTGTTCAACGTGGGAACGGGGCAGGTCATCACCGTGCTGGACTTGGTGAACGCACTCAACCGCGTGCTGGGCACGAGCGTGACGCCGGCGCACGGCCCGTCGCGCACCGGCGACGTGCGGTTCAGCCTGGCGAAGATCGACCGCATTCGTGCCGAGTTGGGCTACGAGCCGGCCGTCAGTTTCGAAGACGGGTTACGCAAGACGGTCGAGTGGTACAAGAGCTTGTGATGCCAGTCCTGGCGAGCCGAGCACCGTGAGGTGCCGGG
>JANNDF010001202.1:0-1163 GCA_031387445.1 Planctomycetia bacterium | reverse complement strand
CCCCCCGGCCCCCGCCGGCGTCCGCCGGCTGGGTCGCGTATCTCAACCTGTCAGCCGACCACTCGCGCTCACTCCGATAGACAAGCACCGCTCCGGACGGCACAATACGCCCACTCACCCGGAGCCGAACAGCGATGGCGGTCAACCTCCCCCCGCACTACCACGACGCCGACGCCCGCTACAAGAAGGCGCAGACGGCGGCGGACAAACTCGTCGCCCTGCGGGAGATGTGGGTGCTCCTGCCCAAGCACAAGGCGAGCGAGAAGGTGCAGGTGATCCTGAAGACGAAGATCAGCGAGCTGACCGACCAGATCGAGGCGGAGAAGAGCGGGCCGAAGAAGGCCGCGCCGGGGTCGTTCAAGATCCCGCGGCAGGGGGCTGGCACGGTGGTGTTCCTCGGCCCGCCGAACGCCGGCAAATCCGCACTGCTGGCGAAGCTGACGAACGCCAAGCCGGAAGTGGCCGCCTACCCGTTCACCACCCGCGAGCCGATTCCGGGCATGACGGACACGGCCGGGGTGAAGGTGCAGCTCATCGACTTGCCGCCGATCACCGCCGACCACTACGAGAACTTCGTGACGGACGTGACCCGCTCGGCCGACGCCGCCGTGCTGTTCCTGGATTTGGCCAACGACGACGGCCCGGCCGAAACGCAGACCGCCATCGAGCGGTTGAAGAACGCCCGCCGCGAGTTGGTGAAGGCACGGCCGACCGACGACGACCCG
This sequence comes from Planctomycetia bacterium, assembly GCA_031387445.1. Classification (GTDB taxonomy): domain Bacteria; phylum Planctomycetota; class Planctomycetia; order Gemmatales; family Gemmataceae; genus JALHQU01. The sequence continues at coordinate 438 of JANNDF010001202.1, read as the reverse complement.
ACCGTTTACTACCTGCCGACGATCCTGGTGGCGACGAAGGCCGACGACGAGGCGGCGGACATCCGCCTGGAGATGGCCCGCGAGTGGATCGCCGACCGCTTCCCGCTGTTCGTGGTGAGTGCGGACCGCGGTGACGGGCTGGCGGAGTTGAAGCAGGCGCTGTTCGACGTGCTGGGTATCATGCGGATTCACACCAAGCAGCCGGGCAAGCCGGCCGACACGAGCGGCGCGCCGTTCACCTGCCCGGTCGGCAGTTCGGTGGCCGAGTTCGCCGGGTGCGTCCACACCGACTTCGAGGAGAAGTTGAAATCGGCCCGCGTGTGGGGCAGCGGCGCCACGCCAGGCCAGACGGTCGGGCGGGATCACGTGTTGAGTGATGGTGATGTCGTAGAATTGCAGGTGTGACACATGGTTAGCCGCGAGGCAACGCCGAGCGCG
>JANNDF010001194.1:0-3303 GCA_031387445.1 Planctomycetia bacterium | reverse complement strand
CCGTCACCGAGCGAAAGTCCGTCACGGCCTCGAGCGGGAGGTTTCTCTCGTTCGCGCCCTGCACGATCGCGGCGGCCAGCGGGTGTTCGCTGTTCCGCTCCAGCGAGGCCGCGAGCCGCAGCAGCTCCTCCGCGTCGAACCCGTCAGCGGGGAGGAGGTCGACGAGCTTGGGTTTCCCTTCCGTGAGAGTGCCCGTCTTGTCCACGACGAGCGTGGTGACCTTCTCCAGGCGTTCGAGCGCCTCTGCGTTCTTCACGAGCACGCCCTCCTGCGCGCCGCGGCCGACGCCGACCATGACGGACATGGGGGTGGCCAGGCCGAGCGCGCACGGGCAGGCGATGATCAGCACCGCCACGGCATTCACGATTGCGTGCGCGAGCCTGGGCTCCGGCCCGAGCCAGAACCAGAGGGCGAACGTGACGACCGAAATCGCCAACACCGCCGGCACGAACACGCCCGCGACCTTGTCGGCGAGACCTTGGATAGGGGCACGGCTGCGCTGAGCTTCGGCCACCATGGCCACGATCCGCCCGAGCAGCGTGTCAGTGCCCACCCGGTCGGCCCGCATGACGAAACTGCCCGGTCCGTTGACGGTGCCGCCGGTCACCGTGTCGCCGACGCCCTTTTCCACCGGGAGCGGTTCGCCGGTGATCATGGACTCCTCGACGCTGGAGTGGCCTTCGACCACCTCCCCGTCCACCGGCACCTTGTCGCCGGGGACCACCCTCAACCGGTCCCCGACTTTCACCCGGTCGAGCGGCACTTCGTAATCGCCACCCGGCGTGACCTGCCGCGCCGTGGGTGGTGCGGGGTTGAGCAGCGCTTTGATGGCGCTGCCGGTGCGGCTGCGGGCGCGGAGTTCGAGCACCTGGCCGAGGAGCACCAGCACGACGATCACCGCGGCGGCCTCGAAGTAGACGGGGACCTTGCCGTCGTGTTGCATCGAGTGCGGGAAAAGATTCGGCGCGAGCATCGCCACGGCGCTGAACAGGAAGGCAGCACCCACGCCGATGGCGATCAGGGTGAACATGTTCAGGTTCAGCGTCACGACGGAGCGCCAGCCACGTTGCAAGAACGGCCAGCCGGCCCAAATGACCACGGGTGTGGTGAGTGCGAATTGCACCCACCGTGAGAAGTCGCCCTCCACCCACGACTGCCGGCCGAGTACGGGGATCATGTGCGCCATCGCCAGGACGAACACCGGGACCGCCAGCGCGGCGCCGATCCAGAGGCGCCTCGTCATGTCGCGCAGCTCGGCGCTTTCCCCGTCGTCCGCGTCCGCGGTCTCCGGCTCGAGCGCCATGCCGCACTTGGGGCAGGCGCCCGGTCGGTCCTGCCGCACTTCCGGGTGCATCGGGCACGTGTAAATCGATTTGTCCGAAGCGGGTACTTCGGCCTTGGTGTCGCGCTCGACTGTGGACCCCAGGACAGCCAACAGTTTCTCTACCGGCTTGATACCTTCGGGCGTGGACAGAAACTTTCGCCGGCAGTGGTCACCGCAAAAGTACACGGTCCGGCCGTCGCGTTCGGCGCGGAGAGCGGTTGCCGGATCCACGGTCATGCCGCAGACGGGGTCTACTGTCGTGGCTTTTGCTTGGTTCATTCGTCTTCCGTTCTCCGGCCGGCGTCGAGGACGCGGCTGGCCATCGTGGCGATCATCAACTCCTCGTCGGTCGGGATGACCCGGACCGCCACGCCGCCGGCCGCGGCGGAGATCAGCGGCGCGTTCCCGGCATTCGCAGCGACATCGAGTCGGACCCCGAGGAAGCCCAGGCCGTCGCAGACGCGGGCGCGAATCTCGGGGGCGTGCTCACCGATCCCGCCCGAGAACACCAGCGCGTCGAGCCCGCCGAGTGCGGCCGCGAGCGCCCCGATCCACTTCCGGGCCTGGTAGCAGAACAGTTCGATCGCTTCGGCGGCCCGGGGGTCGGACGCCTGCCGGGCCAGCAGGTCTCGCACGTCGGGACTGGTTTCCGAGACGCCGAGCAGGCCGGACCGGTGGGTAACCAAATCTTCGAGTTGGTCCGCCGACAGCCCTTCCGCCCGGGCGAGGTAGACCAGCACTCCGGGGTCGATGTCGCCGGTCCGGGTGCCCATGACCAGCCCGCCGGCCGGGGTGAGCCCCATCGTGGTGTCGACGCACCGACCGCCGCGGACCGCCGCCATGCTGGCCCCGGAACCTAGGTGCGCGAGCACCAACCGGCCTTGCGCCGCGTCCGCTCCGACTTGCCGCTCGAATTCTTCTAAAAGATAAGCAAATGACAGGCCGTGAAACCCGTACCGGCGGATTCCCTCCGCCTGGTACCGGCGGGGGATCGAAAGCGTACGGGCGACCGGCGGCAAGTCCCGGTGGAAGGCGGTGTCGAAGCAGACGACCTGTGGGACTTCGGGCAGCCGGCGGGCGACGGCTTCGACGAGCCGGATCCCGTTGGGCAAATGGGCCGGGGCGAACGGCGTCGCGGCCCGCAGGTCGGCGAGCAACTCAGGCGTGACGACCTGCGGGTCGGTGTGGTGCGGCCCGCCGTGCACGATCCGGTGCCCCACGGCCGACACGCGTCCGAGGTCGCCGAACTCTTGGAGCCAGTCGAGCAGTCCGACGACGGCCTGGTCGAAGTCCGCCGCGGGGAGCGGCCGCCGCGCGGCGGGTTCACCGCCCCCGGACGTTCGCAGGCAGGCGTCGGCGAGGCCGACCCGTTCGACGGCCCCGGCGAGGGTCCGAAGCGGCGGCGACCCGGGATCGAACACGGCGAACTTGACGCTCGACGAGCCGCCGTTAATCGTCAGGACGCGACCACCCGGTCGGTCCGACCCGCTCGACCCGGCGTCTTGGTGGTGTGGAGGGCTTGCTGACACGGTAACACCACCTTTAGGAGGCTTGGGCGAAAGAAGACGGACTGCTAGCGGACAGTTGTTTGCTGTTTGCCGCAATGATGCCCGTCGTTGTGCCGGCCGACTTCGCCAGCAGCACCTTTCGTTCCGCCCCCGAACCGAGCCGGTAAGGCCACACTCAGCGCCCGGGCACGGATCGATTTCCCGTCGTTGCCGTTCGAGGATTTGGGACAGTGGGTTCGATACGGCGTCAATCCCCGTGACATCGCGCGGAGTGCTGGCGGTGCATGACCGCGGCGCTGGATGTCTGAGCCGGAGAGGGTTTCGTTGTCTTTAGGTGTTACGCACTTGCTGGGTTGGGGAGTCGGTAGCGGGGTCGCTCCAGGTACTTGCGGACGGCGTCGCGGAGGATGGCCGCTTTCGCTTCCACCCAACTGATGCCGGCGGCGAAGCAGTGGATCTCCAGCCGTAGGA
>JANNDF010001192.1:0-3416 GCA_031387445.1 Planctomycetia bacterium | reverse complement strand
CCCAGTTTCGACCGCATCTGGGCCATTCACCGCTCGCTGACGATCGCCTGACCGGGCTTGCCGGCCTTCCACATCACCACGCCCAGCGCCACCGTGAGCAGCATGAAGGCGGCGGTGTGGGTGCCGTACACCAGGCAGTCGTCTTGCGGGTCGTACCCGTTGTCTTCGGGCAGCAGGCTGGGTACGGTCATCAGCAGCGTGGACACGACCAGCGTGCCGAGCAGGTACGCCCGCATCCGCCCGCCGATGCCGCCGAACACCCAACACCCCACAATTGCCGCCATCGGCAAAGCGGTCGTGGTGGCGTGGTGCTTCCACGTCCGCTCGCTGAACAGCAGCATGCCGAGGAGGATGACACCGCACTCGGCGGCGAACCACACCCCCTGCCGCCGCACCGCCACCGGGGAGCGGGCCAGCACCACCGCCAGCATGAACACCCCCTGACACCCGCGGACGATCCACTTGGCCGCGTCCGGCCCGATGTCCACGACGTTCCGCGGGTTGGTCGGCACCGGCTTGCCGTCCTCGTCGTAGATGATGTCCGACGGCGAGTCGGTCAGCAGGCGGAACACCAGCCCCGGAATCGACTGGTTCGGGTGTTCGGTCGTCACCGTGCCCTTCTCGATGAACGGCTTCACCATCATGCCGTACCAACTCTGGAGCAGGGAGTTGTTCCGCTCGAACCCCAGCACCGCCCCAGGCACCACGAACAGCCACAGGCCTAGCCCGACGAGCGTGCCGACGAGGACCGCCCCGCCGCTCTTCCACACCGCCCGCACGACCGAACTCCGCTCGCGGATCGCCACCCACCCGCCGTGCAGCACCTTCCACCCGAAGTAGACCACGAACAGCGCCGGTGTGACTTTGCACGCGATGGCCAGGGCCAGCACCACGCCGGCGGACAGATCCCACCCGCGGCGGAACAGTTCCAGGCTGGCGAACACCAGGAAGGCGATGAAGATGTTCACGTTCCCGTGCTGCAAGTCGCCCAGGATGGGGTGAAGTGACAGCATCCCGACGGCGAACGCGGCGAGCGGCGAAAACGCTTTCCCCGGCTCCGATGCCAGCCGCAGCGCCCACACGAACAGCACCGCCGCCAGCCCCGCCTTCACCAGCAGCCACACCACCGCCCCGGTGAACGGCGGCAGGGCCACGAACGGCCGCAAGATGAGGGCCATGATCGGCGGGTTCGGGTAATTGTGCTTGTCGTAGATGTCCACGCCGCGGTCCAGGTCTTCGATCTGCGGACGCCACCGCAGGAACGCGGACTTCGTGTAGTGCTCGTTGCGATCCGGCTTGTTGATCTTGTGCAGGTACAGCCCGACGGTAAAGGCGAGGACGAGCGCGAGCAACCCGCCCACGCCCACCCGCCACAGGAGCGGGCGGGCGGTGATGAGCGCCCCGAGGCGGTCGGTGAAGTGGGTCAGGCGAGCGAACATCAGGGCCGCAGGCCGGTTGTGGGAAGGGAAAGTGTATCGCCCGCCGTGCGGCGTTCACAAGGGGAAGCCGCCACAACCGGCGGATGGTTCGCACCACCCTCCCCCCACCCCGTCTGCGAATCACCCGAAACCGTGAGAATCACCCCCGAACCGTGCGAACCACCCTTCGGAATGCGAACCATCACGCCCGCCGCGAGCGAGGAACCAGGTAGGCAACTGCCGGGTTGTGACGAGCGCGAGAGTTTTTCCGGAATGGGTTTGCAAACCACGCCGCCGCTCGATTACCTTTCATCCACTTGCACGCTTCCCGTCGTCGTTGAGTCGCCCCACAGACACGGAACCCGTACACCTTACGCCGGAACAATCGCCCCCTGGCCTGAATAACTTCCGTCCGGTCCTAACACAGTTAGAAGGACGCGAGGTGCCCGCCGTACTCGCTTTGGGGATGCTCAGCCATTCGCCGAAGATGTGGGGGAGTGCAGCCATCTTCACCGGCGGCATCACCCCCGACACCACGTTGCCCATGCAAGACGGCAAGGTGGTTCTTGTCCACCCGGTTGCGCTAGCTCATCGCTCCTTCTGGGTTGAGGCGTGGGCGGCGCGGGGCGACGGGCTGGAACTGCCCGCCACTAAAAGGTAACCTTGTCGAACGAGTCATCCACTGACGCAAGAGGTTCGTCCGTGCCCGAGCCGCACTTCCTAATCCGTGTGCACCGACACTACTGGTGGGTGTTCAGCATCGTTCTCCCGCTGACGGCCGTCGCGCTCGGGTTGTTCCTGGCTATGGGTCAAGCGCGAGAGCACCCCGGAGACCCCAGCAAACCGATCGAGCCATGGACCATATTCGCCGTATGCGTCGCCCTCGGCGCATTGCTCGGCAACATCATGAAGTTGTTACTCGACCGGTCGAAAGAGGAACACGACCGAAAAGAGAAGGAGGACGAGAAGGCCGCTCAATCACGAAAGGATGCCGAGACCAAGCGAGAGGTCGTCACCGCGTGGGCCGGGGCCACCGAATCCGACGCGACCAGAATGCTCGCGCTCGGCATTCAGGTGTTGAACGGAGGGCAATGCAAGGTCCACATCCAGGCCGTCTACTTGGTGCTTGTACTCGAAGGTAGGACGACAGGCTTTCAAATGGTCAGACGAGGGGAACGGATCCGTCACGCACCCGACGGCTTTCAGGCCTGGTACACCTACGAGCGAGTGCCCGGCGTCGCACTCGAGCCGAAGGAAACCGCCCTGTTCAAGATCGAGCAAGCCGGCCCGCACAGTTTGAGAAAGGTGCTTGAGATGAGCCCGGATGAGGTTTGGGTCGTGGTCTCGTCAACGCTGGGCGAAGTTTCGATGGTACCCGGTTCGCAGATCCAGGAAGTGCTCAGAGCGAAGTTGGGCTTACCTACCGCATAATGACTCACCACTCCGCCAGTCGGTCACCGGGAGCAAACAGAAGCAACCGCCACTGGACGTCGGCAGTCTGTTCCTCCAAGGGCATTGGGGGAGCAGGGTGGAGTGGAGTTCCCCACGAATAGTGGACAGCGGGAAAGTGGTGTACTCTCTGTGACACAGGAGACGCACCGATGGCCCGTGAACGCAAGACCTACACGCCGGAGTTCAAGCTCCAGGCCGTCAAGATGGTCCTCGAGCAGAAGCTGTCCGTGACCGAGGTGGCCCGGCAACTCGGGATCGGGGCGAACCTGCTCCACCTGTGGAAGAAAGCCTTCCTCGCCCACGGCCCGCAGGCCTTCCCCGGTTCGGGGCATCTCACCCCGCAGGAGGAGGAACTCCGCCGCCTGCGGGAGGAGAACGCCCGGCTCAAGATGGAGCGGGACATCCTTAGGTGTTACGCACTTGCTGGGTTGGGGAGTCGGTAGCGGGGTCGCTCCAGGTACTTGCGGACGGCGTCGCGGAGGATGGCCGCTTTCGCTTCCACCCAACTGATGCCGGCGGCGAAGCAGTGGATCTCCAGCCGTAGGA
>JANNDF010001177.1:0-1216 GCA_031387445.1 Planctomycetia bacterium | reverse complement strand
GTGAACCCCGGCAGTGTGATGCCTGGGGTGGTCAAATCAACCCCCGGCATCACTGCCGGGGTTCACCGGGAGGCTGCCATGTGGCCGGTTCTGGAACAGAAACTCGCCCGCTTCCGCGAGTTGGAAAAGCAGCTCGAAGACCAGGCCGTGGCGTCCGACCCGCACAAGTCGGCGGCGGTGGCGAAGGAGCACGGGTCGCTCCGCAAGCTGGTGCTGCCGTACCAGGAGTTCCTGTCGCTCGAACAGCAGATCGCCGACTCCGAGGCGATGCTGACCGAGTCCGACGCCGAGTTGCGGCAAATGGCGGAGGAGGAACTGGCGACCCTCCGCCCCAGGCGGGAAGCGCTCAAGGACCGCATCGAAGACCAGATGCTGGTGGACCCGACTGAAGACTTCGACAAGCTCATCCTGGAAATCCGCGCCGGCACCGGCGGGGATGAAGCCGCCCTGTTCGCCGGCGACCTGTACGAGATGTACACCCGCTACGCCCGCACCAAGGGGTGGTCGGTCGAAGAGATCGACCACAGCCCCGGCGGGGCCGGCGGGTTCAAGGACGTGGTCCTCAGCGTGAAGGGCGAGGGCGTGTATCAGGCGCTGCGGTTCGAGAGCGGCGGGCACCGCGTGCAGCGGGTGCCGAAGACCGAGACCCAGGGCCGCATCCAGACCAGCATGGCCACCGTCGGGGTGATGCCCGAGCCGGACGAGGTGAACGTGGAGATCAACCCGGCCGACCTGGACATCGAGGTGATGCGGGCGGGCGGGGCGGGCGGGCAGCACGTGAACAAGACGGAGAGCGCCGTCCGCATCTGGTACCGCAAGGGCACGCCCGATCAGGTCGAGGTGAAGTGCCAGGACGGCCGCAGCCAGACGAAGAACAAAGAGCAGGCGATGCGGGTGCTCCGCAGCCGGGTGTACGAGCAGCAGCAGTCGCGGTTGCACAAGGCGCGAGCGGACATGCGGCGGACGCTCATCGGCGGGGGCGACCGCGGCGAGCGGATTCGCACCTACAACTTCCCCGACGGCCGCGTGACCGACCACCGCATCGGCCTGAGCGTGTACAAGTTACAACTCATCCTGGCCGGCGAAGTGGATCACCTCGTTCTGCCGCTCGGCGAACACGACAAGAAGGAACGACTCGCCGCCGCGGCCGCTGGGTGTACCCCCGGAGTGTTTGCCGGGGTGGAGTGTAAAAAACCCCCCCCACAAAGCCGGGGGT
>JANNDF010001163.1:0-11156 GCA_031387445.1 Planctomycetia bacterium | reverse complement strand
CGCCCGCGCGTGAAATTTCCGCGCGACCCGTCATCCCGAGAAGCTTCCGAGCCGCGAGCGTAAGCGAGCCGCTAGGCCCGGAATCTTGCCCCGAAGGGGCAACCGTCAATAGCCAGGGGTGAAGCGAAGCGCAACCCCTGGCACACTGGGAGTTCTTCTCCCCGCAGTTGCCTAAACCTGGAGAACGCCGAATGCCCTCCCACTCGCCTTCCGGCAACCGCCGCGACTTCCTGCAACTCGGCCTCGGCGCGCTGCTCGGCGGCGGGCTGGTGTCGGCGCTGCGTGCCCGCGACCCGGCGAAGGCCGACAAGGCCCAGGCCAAAGCGTGCGTCCTCATTTGGATGGACGGCGGGCCGACCCACTTCGAGACGTTCGACCCGAAGCCGGACGCCCCGGAGGAGTACCGCGGCGAGTTCAAGCCGACGCCGACGAGTGTGAGCGGGGTGTTCTTCTCCGAACACATGAAGCAGTTGGCGAAGCACTTCGACAAGCTCGCGGTGGTGCGGTCGATCCGCCACGACCAGGGCAACCACGGGGCCGGCAACCACTACATGATGACCGGCGCCCCGCCGCGGATCCCGGTCGGCTGCGGGGCGTTCGTCAGCTTCCACCCGAGCCTCGGGTCGGTGGTCGCCCACGAGAAGCCCGCCCCGGCCGGGCTGCCGGCGTACTTCAGCCTGTCCGGGATGACCCGCTCCGGCGGGCCGAACTTCCTGGGGGCGAAGTACGCCCCGTTCGTGTCCGACGGCGACCCGAACAGTGCTGCGTTCCGCATCCGCGACGTGGCCCTGCCCACCGGCATCACCGAAGGGCGGTTCGCGGATCGCAGTTCGCTGCGGAGTGACGTGGACCGCTTCCAACGGTTGCTCGACAAGGCGTCCGGCGATCCGGTGGTGGCGATGGACGACAATTACCAACAGGCCGCGGAGTTGATGCGGTCGAAAGAAGCACAAGCCGCGTTCCGCATCGGCGACGAGCCGCCGAAGGTGCGCGACCGCTACGGCCGCAACTCGTTCGGCCAGCGGCTGCTACTGGCACGGCGGCTGGTCGAAGGCGGGGTGCCGTTCGTGACGATCAACGACGGCGGATGGGACCACCACTCGGACCTGTTCGGGGCGCTCCAGAAGCGACTGCCGAACTGGGACAACTCCGTGTCGGCGCTCATCACCGACCTCGAAGACCGCGGGCTGCTCGACAGCACGCTCGTGATCGCCCTCGGCGAGTTCGGCCGCACGCCGAAGATCTCCACCCTCTCCGGACAAAACAAGCCCGGCCGCGACCACTGGGCGAACGCCATGAGCGTGCTGTTCGCCGGCGGCGGCACGCCCGGCGGGCAAGTGGTCGGGGCGACCGACCGCAAGGGGTTCGCGGCGGTCGAGCGGGTGCTGTCGCCCGAGCACTTCGCGTCCACCGTCTACCGCAAGCTGGGCATCGACCCGGACAAGATGCTGTACACCCCCGAAGGGCGACCGTCGCACATCGTCTCCGACGGCACGCCGATCAAGGAACTGATGGGGTGAAGCGGGATTGAGACCTCACCCCCCCATCCCCCTCTCCATTCATGGAGAGGGGGTGTTCAACCTGCACAGGGGCCGTGTCATCGCCCCGAGTTTACGAGGGGAACACGTCGGCCCGGTCGCAAGCTCCCGGCGATGACACGGTTCACGCATGCCCCTTGAACACCCCCTCTCCATGAATGGAGAGGGGGATGGGGGGGTGAGGTCTTTCCGCCTCCGAACTCTCCAAATGAAATCAGTCCTGCCTTCCCTCTGTGCCCTCTGCGCCCTCTGCGGTGAATCCTCCTCTGCGCCTCCGAGCGTGACTACCTTCACGCCGGCCGGCGGGCAGCGCGGCACGACGGTGGCGGTGTCCGCGACCGGGACGTTCGACCAGTGGCCGGTGAAGGTGTGGTGCGCCGCGCCGGGCGTGACCGTGACGGCCGAAAAGGAGAAGGGCAAGTTCGCCGTCAAGCTCGCGGCCGACGCCCCGCTCGGTGCCGCGTGGTTGCGGTTCCACGACGACACCGGAGCGAGCGAGCCGCGGCCGTTCGTCGTTGGCGGGTTGCCCGAACAGAGTGAAGCGGAGCCGAACGACGACGCCAAGACCGCCCCGGCGGTGACACTTCCGAAAGTGGTGAACGGCGTGCTGGCGAAGGGCGGCGACGTGGACTGCTTCGCCGTCACGCTGAAGAAGGGGCAAACGCTTGTCGCCTCGCTCGACGCCCACCGCACCCTGCGCTCGCCCATCGACACAGTGCTCCAGGTCACGTCCGCCGACGGCACGGTGATTGAACAGAATCACGACGCCCGCGGGCTGGACCCGGAGTTGGCGTTCACCGCCTCGACCGGAGGCACGTTCGCCGTGCGGGTGTTCGGCTTCCCGTCCGCCCCGGACAGCACCATCCGCCACTTCGGTTCGCCCGCGTGCGTCTACCGGCTCACCCTCACCACCGACGAGTACGTCGATTTCGTCACCCCGCTGGCGGTGGAGCAGGGGAAGGACGCCACGCTCGTGCCGCACGGGTGGAACCTGTCGGCGAAGACGGCGAAGGTGGACAAGGCGGCCGCCGCGTTCGGCATCGCCCACCCGTTCCCCGTCGCCCGCGAACCGCACCCGTGTTTCGACTTCACCGCCACTGACAAGCCGTTGTCACCGCCGTTCACGCTCACCGGCCGGGTGGAGAAGGCCGGCGCCGCGGTCGTCATCCCAATTGCAGTCGAAGCCGGCAAGCCGTTCGCGGTGCGGTTGGACTCGGCCACCCTCGGGCTGTCGCTCACCCCCGTGTTGACCGTCACCGATTCGACCGGCAAGCAACTCTTGAAGGCGGAGCCGGCCACGCTCGACGGGGCCATCGACGCCACGTTCACCGCCCCGAAGGCGGGCGAGTGCAAGATCGAAGTCCGCGACCTGTTCAAGTCCGCCGGCCCGCGGCACGTCTTCCGCCTGCGGGTGACACCGGCCACACCGGACGTGACCGCGACCGTGGCGGCGGATCGGTTCACCGTGGCGGTGGGTACGCCGCTTGATGTGCCCGTCACTTATGTGAAGAAGAAGGGCTTGACCGGCGACGTGACCGCGTTCGCGGACGGGTTGCCCGACGGCGTGACCGCGAGCGCGGTTGAAGTGGCCAAACCCGACGGCAAGACGGTGACGCTTCGACTCACAGCGGCCAAGCCGGGGGTGGGCGGGCCGATTCGCATCGGCGTGGGGAAGAAAGGCGACGACACGTTCAAGCGGGTGGCTACCGCCGCACAACCCGTCTTTGATCGCACCACTTCCGACCTGTGGCTGACCGTCACCCCGACCCCCAAGAAGTGACCAGCGGCCGGCACATTCTTTGCGATCCGCACAATCACTCCCCGCCCTGAGTATGTGCGGGGTTGAGAATTGTGCCCCGTCTCTAACCGACCCCCGAACTGTTCACTCCCGGACGACACCTCCGGCCGGATTGCACCTCCCCGCATGCGCGCACGTTCTAAGACCTGAAATCCCTCGTCTCGGGAAAAGTGTCCCCGTCCCCGTTCATTCTTGGAAACAGAATGTCTTCGCTCCGTGCCCTTGCCGCCCGCACCTTGCTCGCCCCGTTCACCCGCCGCCTCAAAACTGTTCGCCACAGCCGACTGGCGGTGGAACGACTGGAGGCAAGAGACAACCCGGCCCCGCTGGCGAGCATCAACGGCCTGTCGTCGCAGAACATCCTGCTCGGCGAGAACGCCGCGTTCGGGTTCACCTTCACGAACGCGGCCGGCGCCGGGGCGGGCAACACCGGGTACGCGCCGTTCATTGAACTGGCCGCCGACACCTCCGGGCCGGACGGGGCGACCTCCCTTCCGACCGACGGGTACGGCACCCCGATCGTCACCGCGGCGGGCCTGACCCTCACCCCCGCCGCGAGCATCCTGCTCACCACCGGGCAGACCACCTTCACCAACCCGCTCACCGGCCAGGTGCGGCCGGTGCCGGCCGGGTTCGGCAACCGCGACACCGTCTACGTGTACGCCCTGCCGTTCGGCAGCTTCACGCCCGGCCAATCGACGGCCGTGAGCGTCAACCTGCCGACGAGCAACCTGGCCGACCGCGGCACCGGCCTGCCCATCGCCGTCACCGGCGGGTACCGCGACGACGCCCCGTCGCTGGCCGGCCCCGGCTTCTACGGGGTGAGCGGCGGGGACAACACCACCAACAGCCCCGACACCGCCCTCGCCATCCCCGAACTGTACCGCTTCCGCAAGGTATACATGGGACCGGAGGACGAGACGGCGACCGGGCCGAACTTCGTCCGCCGGTATCGCCTGGAGGTGGACATTGCCACCGGCCAGACGCTGAACGCGGTGACGCTCACCGACGACCTGGCGAACACCATGCAGATCGTCGGGCGGACGAACACCCGCATGGCCGCCTTCCTGGCGGCGAGCGGGCTGGGTACGAACGTGTTCAGCGCCGCCAGCAGCGGCGGCACCGCCGTCACCACCGCCCCGGACGGCACCGTCAGCTACAACTTCGGCAGTGTGACCGGCGTGGCCGGGCTGGACGCGGCGTTCGAGTTCGACTTCTTCATCCCACGGGACAACGCCGGCGGCACGCAAGTGGTGCCGCAGACGCCCGCCAGCGGCACCGACAGCACCACCGCCCAGAACACCGCCTCCGCCGCCGCTACCTGGACGCCGCTCGACTTCACCGCCAACGGCCGCGACGGGCAGAACATCAACGTCGGCAAGGGTACCCCCGACAACGGCCCGCACACCCTGGAGCAACACTCCCTGGCCGTGCAGAAGAGCGTCGAGGCGATCGACCCGGCGACCGGAAACGTGGTGTCCGGCGGGGTGGTCCGCCCCGGTAGCACCCTCCTGCGGTACACGCTGAACTTCCAGGTGTCCGACTACTACGCGTTCGACGACGTGTTCCTGCGGGACGTGATGGGCGACGGCCTGCGGCTGTTCCTCGGCACCCGCGGGGTGGTGACCGGGTTCCCCACACTGGACGTGACCAACGCGTATCTGAAGGGCAGCCCGAACGGCAGCCGCACGAACACCGGCGGGGCGTTCGCCGGCAGCGGGGTGATCGACTACCAGCGGCGGTACACCAGCGGGAACGTGGACTCGGACCCGACCAGTTTCCCGGCGGACGGACCGACCTCGGGCGTGTTCACAACACTGGGTGCCGCCCCCGACACTGACGTGAACACTGGCGGGCGGACCTTCCTCCAGTTCAACGTGTCGGACGAACTGCGGGCGCGACTGGGGGCGAACGCCGGCCTGCTGGTCGGCGGGGAGATCGGCAACGACGGCAGCGGGCCGGGCAGCCGCGCCTTCGGCAGCCAACTGTTCGGTGGCACCACCGGCACCATCGTCTTCTACGCCGAAGTGACCCGCGAGTTCAGCGACGCCTTCCCGTCCGGCGACCAGTCGGTGGACCAGGGGGACATCCTGCGGAACGTCGCCGACGACCCGACGACCGGCGGGCGGGACGGCGTCGTCGGCACGCAACTGAACCCGGCGACCATCAACGCCGCCAACCCGACGGCTATCGGCACCGGCACCGGCACCGACGACAGCGGCAGCAGCATCGTCATCCCCTACGGGCAGCAAGAGAAGCAGATCTACGCGATCAACAGCCAGACGGTGCCGCCGGCCGGGTTCAACGACCCGCCGCTGTCCCTCCAGCCGGGCGACCGCGTGACGTACCGGCTGACGTACACCCTGCCCATCAGCAGCTTCGAGAACCTGCGGCTGATCGACCTGCCGCCGCTGCCCGTCATGGACGTGGACGACTCCGGCCCGTACTCGTTCATCCGCAACCCGGCCGCGTACGGCTACCTGCCGGGCCAGGTGGGGGTGGAAGGGACCGACACCTACTTCAGCACGTTCGACCCGGGGCTGGGCGGCGGGCGGAACCCGTCCGTCAGCATGGACTCGCAGAACAACAGCGTGACGATGAACTTCGGCTCGCAGGACGACACACAGCGGCGGAGCACCACCATCTCGCTGCTCGTCACCTTCGTGGTGGGCAACCAGCCGTTCGCCTCCGACCTGTTCCTGACCAACCAACTGCGGGTGGCCGAGGGGTCCACCAACGCCGGCGACACGACGGTCGAAGACCTGCGGCGGTTCGAACTGGTGCGGCCGTTCCTCAGCGTGCAGAAGGGCACCGCGGCCGGCAACAGCACCGGCTTCACCGTCGGCAGCGGGGCGAACCTGATCACCTTCGGCGGCACGAACGTGGCCCTGCCGGGCATGGGCACGAGCGTCGGCAGCACCGTCGTCAACCTCAACTCGGCCGCCCTGACCGGGGCGAACGCCATCTCCAGCAGCGGGCAGGCGGCCAGCATCGGCGGGCAGAACATCGGCACCGGCAACGCCCCGGTCGACGCAGCCGACACGGTGCGGTACGCGGTGGTGGCGCAGAACAGCGGCAAGGGCGACGCGTTCGACGTGACCATCAGCGACACCATCCAGCCGGAGTACGACCGGGCCGGGTTCAACCCGGCGAGCGACCTGCGGGTGATCCGCGGGGACGGCACGGTGCTGACCGCCGGGGCCGACTACACGATCGTTTACAACAGCGGCACCGGCCAGTTCGACATCGACCTGATCGACAACTACACCGCCGGCAACGTGGGCGGGGCGAGCGAGGACAACCGCAGCGGCGGGCTGAGCCGCGGCGAGCGGACGACCACCGGCGGGGACGTGGACGTCACCAACGGGTCGAATACGGTCATCGTGCTGTACGACGTGACCCTGCGGAACACCGTCACCCCGAACCAGTTGATCACCAACGTGGCGGCGGTCACCAAGTACGCGAACAGCGAGGGCGGCGGCGACCTGACCGACCCGACGGTGGTGCCCGGCGCGAGCGACCCGAGCGACGACGCGACCGTGCGGGTGCGGCTGCCGCAGGTGCAGAAGACGCTGGTGGACACCGAACTGACCACCGCCGGCAACAACGCCGCCAACCAGGCGGCCGTCGGCGAGTTCGTCACCTACACCGTCACCGTCACCGTGCCGGAGGGCACCACCCCCGGCGCGACCATCGTGGACAGCCTGCAAGCCGGCCTCGCGTTCGTGGACGTGACCGCCGTCTCGACCTCCGCCGGGCTGACCGTATCCACCCTGCCGACCGTCAGCAGCACGCCGGCGAACACCACCCTCGGCAGCAACGGGCGGGTGGTCACGTTCAACCTGGGCACCGTCACCAACAGCAACACGAACAACGGCGTCGCCGAGACCATCACCATCACCTACCGGGCGGTGGTGCTGAACGTGAACGCCGGTGCGGTGAACAACACCACCAACCAGGCGAACAACCAGGGCGGGCAGACGCGGAACAACTCGGCCCAACTCCAGTGGACCGGAAACAACTTGCCAGGCGTGCCTGCCGGCCAGTCCACCACCCTCACCGGTACCCTGACCGGCACCGCCACCCCGATCACCATCGTCGAGCCGACGATCACGAACGCGAAGGACGTGGCCGTGCAGAACGCCGGGGTGGGCGCGTACTCGGCGTTCGGCCAGACGGTCCGGGCCGACGCCGGCGACAACATCCGCTACCGCATCCGGTTGACCAACCCGAGCAGCGGCAGCACCCGCGCGAACGACGTCACCCTGTCCGACCAACTGCCGACGACCGCGTTCGCCGGCGGGGCGGGGGCGTTCAGTCTGGTGAGCGTCGGCGTCATCGGGGCGGGCACGGTGTACCGCAACGGGGTGGCCCGCACCCTCGACGCGACCGACTTCGCCATCGACGGGTCCGGCCTGCTCACCCTGAACACGGGCTTCAACTACGACATCGACCCGGACGTGCAGATCGACGTGGTGGTGGAGGGGCTGAACTTCCTCGGCTCGACCGGCAGCGGGGTGACCAACCTGGCCGACGTGCGGTGGACCAGCCTGGACGGCACCCCCGGCCAGCGGTCGGTTCACAACACGAACAGCGTGGAACGCACCGGGGCGGACGGGGAGATCAGCGGCGGCGCGCTGAACGACTACCGTGACACCGACACCGCCGCCATCGAATCCCCGCCGGTGGTGCGGAAGGATCTCGTGGCGACCTCCGAGGGCCACACGAGCGGCACGAACGTGGCGGTCGGCGAGGTGGTCCGCTACCGCGTGTACGTGAGCGTGCCGGAGGGCAGCGCCGCCAACTTCCAGGTCCAGGACTTCCTGCCGACCGGGCTGTCGTTCCTGAACGACGGCACCGCCCGGTGGGCGTTCGTCAGTACCGGCGGCAACGTCATCGGCTCGGCCGGCATCACCAACGTCACCGGGTTGGGCACACCCGGTGTGGGGACGGGCGGCATCGACGGCAACCAGGCCACGCTGGCCACGCTCACCTCGGGGCAGATCATCGGCACGTTCGGCGACAACAACATCTCCACCGCCGGCGCCGGCGCGGGCACCGGCGAGGCGTCCATTTACGCCAACGGGGCGGACGTGTACTTCCGCTTCGGCGACCTGAGCAACACGGACAACGACACCGACATCGAGTACGTGGTGATCGAGTTCAACGCCCTGGTGTTGAACGTGACCGCCAACCAGGCCGGCATCACGCGGTCGAACACCATCGGCGTGCTGGTGGACACGGACGGCAACGGCACGGCCGGGTACATCGACGTGGTGGCGGACACGAACGCCGACGGCACCGGCAGCGGCGAGGCGACGGTGACGGCCAACGACCCGACGAACAACGGCAGCGGCACCGCGGCCCAGTCGAACGCCGTCGTGGTCACGGTGGTCGAACCCGCCGTGACGGTGGCCAAGTCGGTCATCGGTGCCACCACCGGCGACCCCGGCGACACCGTCACCTTTGAAATCGTCCTGACGGCCGGCAGCGGGGTGAACACGACAACCGCGTTCGACGTGGCGTTTGCCGACCTGGTGCCGAGCGGGTTCGAGAACGTGGCGTTCGTCGGCGGCTCGCTCTCCTCGACGGGCACCGTCACCGGCCTGGGGTCGGTCGGGATCGCGGGAAACAACATCAGCCTGGCGGTCGGCAGCATGGCCCCCGGCGCCACCGTCACCTTCCGGTTCACCGCCAGCATCAACGATAACGGCGTGGCCGCCCCCGCCCCCGGCAGCACCCTGACGAACACCGGTAGCGTCACCTGGACCGGTCTACCGGGCAGCGCCGGTACCACGTCCAACCCCACCGGCACAGACACCCCCGGCGCGGCCGGCAGCGACTCCGGCGAGCGCACCTGGGACGACGGCATCGGCGGCGCGCTGAACGACTACGCCGCCGCCGACCCGGCCGACATCACGCTGAACAGCCACTCCCTCGCCGGGCAGGTGTACTCCGACGCGAACAACAACGGCATCCGCGACGGCGTCGAGGCGCTCATCACCGGTCAGGCCATCCGCTTCCGGCTGTCCGGCACCGACACGGCCGGCAACGCCGTCGATCAGACGGTGACCACGTCCACCGGCGTCTACTCGTTCACCAGCCTGCGTGCGGGCACGTACACCGTCACCCAACTGGACCAGGCGGCCGGCTACCTGGACGGCCGCGACACGCCCGGCACTTCCACTCCCGGCACCGCGTTCGGCGGTACCGGCACCGCCGCCACCGACGACCGCGGCACCCCCGCCACCCCGCAGCGGGACGCCGACGCCATCGTCACCATCGTCATCGGCGGCGGGGCGAGCAGCAAGGCGGGCGTGAACTACGACTTTGGCGAACTGCTGCCGGCCCAACTCGGCAACCTCGTGTTCCTCGACCAGAACGGGAACGGCCGTCAGGACGGCGGGACGGAGGTCGGCATCGACGGCGTGAGCGTGGTGCTCACCGGCACCGACGACACCGGGCGGGCGGTGAGTGTGACGGCCGCCACCGCCGCCGGCGGGCTGTACCAGTTCGGCAACCTGCGACCCGGCTCGTACACCGCCACGTTCGGCACCAGCGACGGCACCACCACCTACGCCCGCACCGTCCGCGACTCGGGCGTGGCGTCCGACGCCACCGACAGCGACGGCGATCCCGTCACCGGTATCACCGGCAGCTACACGCTCGCCGCCGGCGACAGCAACCCGACGGCCGATCAGGGGCTGTACGTGCCCGTCTCGCTCGGCAACCGGGTGTTCTTCGACCAGAACGCGGACGGCGTGCAAGACCCGAACGAGGCGGGCCTGCCCGGGGCGGTCATCGAGGTGATGTGGCTGGGGGCCGACGGCGCCATCGGCGGCGGCGACGACCTGACGTTCACCACCACCACCGGGGCCAACGGCATCTGGACGGTGGGCAACCTGCCGCCGGGCACCTATCGCGTCACCGTCACCCCGCCGGCCGGCGGCCCGTGGACGCTCACCGACAGTTTGGACGACGCCGCCCTCAACGCGAGCGGCGTCGTCAACGTGAGCACCCCGTCCGGCGTGAACCGCGACGACATCGACTTCGGCTACCGCGGCACGGGCGGCATCGGCGACACCGTCTTCCTGGACATCGACAACGACGGCACACCCGACGCCGGCGAAGGCATCCAGAACGTCGTGGTGACGCTCACCGCCGACATCGACGGCGACGGCACCTCCGAAACGTTCACCGCCACCACGAACACGAATGGCTTCTACCAGTTCGGCAACCTGCCGTTCGACACCCCGGCCGGCACCCCGATCACCTACACCGTCACGGTGAACGCCGCCACCCTGCCGCCGGGGGTGACGCAGTCGTTCGACCCGGACGCGGTCACGAACAACAGCAGCACCACCGCCCTGTCGGCCGGCGCGCCGAGCGACCAGACCCGCGACTTCGGTTACCGCGGGCCGGGCGGCATCGGCGACACCGTGTGGCTGGACGTGAACGGGAACAACACGTTCGACCCCGGTGAAGGCATCGCCAACGTGGTGGTGCGGCTGATCGGCGATTTCGACAACTCCGGCGACACCGAGACCGTCACCGCCACCACCGACACGAACGGTTTCTACCAGTTCACCGGGCTGGTGGTGAACAACGGCGTCGGCGGGAGCAAGACGTACACCGTGGACGTGGACGAGGCCACCCTGCCGGCGAGCGTGAACGCCACGCCGGTGGTCGACCCGCAAGGGGCGCTCGACGGCACCGCCACCAGCACCCTGAGCACAGGTGCCCCGAACGACCCGACCCGCGACTTCGCCTACCGCGGCGTGGGCAGCGTCGGCGATACGGTGTGGCTGGACGTGAACGGC
>JANNDF010001124.1:0-6151 GCA_031387445.1 Planctomycetia bacterium | reverse complement strand
CCCGCCCCCCCCCCCCATCCCCGGGCCCCCCCCCCCACTGCTTCTCTCCGGTCCACCGCGCCTTCCCGTCGGGCCCCCCCTGGGGGGGCCCCTCGCCCCGGCCACCCCCTCGGGGGCCCCCGACAAGCTATCGCAGTTCGCCCGTCAGGACCGCCCACCGCGCTTTCCAGTGTTCGAGCAGCTTCGCATCGGCCAACGCCCCGGCCGGGCCTTTGTCGGCCAGACCGTACCCGTGCAGCACCAGTTGGGCGCTCACCGTCTGCTGGCCGTCGTCGTCCGCCCCCTTGCCCTTGAACGTCGCCCACGGGCCGTCTTGCTTCACCAGTTCGACGGAAACGTCCATCCGCCGGCCGGGTTGCATGAACGTGCCGTATTTGACGTTCTTCGCCTCCCGGAGCACGATGACCGGGTGCTGGTAGCCGGTGGTGGCCCGCCACAGCCACGCCGACGCTTCCGTCAGCGCTTGCAGCATGAGCACGCCCGGCATGACCGGGAAGCGCGGGAAGTGGTCGGCCAAATACTCCTCACCGAGGGCGAGGAACTTGCACCCGCGGAGGAACTTGCCCGGCTGGTGGGCGTCGATCCGGTCGAGCAGGGTGAACCGCATGGCGGCGGGGGTCCGTCGGTCCGAACTACGGCGAAGGGTGCGGCCGGCACCGGCTGCGAAGAAAGGAGAATGTAGTCAATCGGGGGGGATGCGACAACCCCGACTGCCGGGGGTGTTGGGAAATGGTTGCAACCCCCTACGCCGCCGCCAGGGCCGGTTTGCCTTTCTCCTTCGCCTCGCCCTTCTCCGACTCCTTCCCCTTTTCGCCGCCGAACGCCTTACCCGTCCACGCCTGCACCCCGATGCCGGTGACGGTCACCACCACCACCCCGCCATTCAGCCACGCCGAGTGCTTCTCGGCGAAAGCGGCCGCCTCGACCGCCCCGGACTGTTCGAGCAGCAGGAAGACGCAGTGCCAGAACAGCAGCACCCCGACCAGGCTGGTGGCCAGCATCGTCCACAAGCGGTACAGCACCACGCCGATCAGCCCGCCGCACAGGAACACCGCCCACAACTCCTGCGCCTGCGGCATGACCGCCTGCGCCGCCACCCACGCGGCGGTGCCGGCCGACACGAACGCGGTGATCTTCGCCACCTCCAGCGCCAGCATGCCGATGGCGATGGACAGCAGCACCCCCACCACCAGCACTTGTGTGCCGCCGGTTCGGCCGGCCCCGATGCCGACCACCCCTGCAGTGAGCGTGACCGCGAACACCACCCAGAAGCGGTGCCACCGCCAGCCGAACCCCCACAGAAGCAGGCCGACGAACGCGAAGAAGGCCGCCGCCCCGATGGACAGCCCCTTCGCGTCGGTCAGCACGGCCGGACAAATGAGGTGCATTGCTCGTCTCCCTACTCAACGGTATCCCCTTGTCCCCCCACGAGTCAACGCCCCGGCGGTTCCGTTGACACCACGAATTTCTTGCCCCGAAGACTTATCCGACAGGACCTGACGAATCGCCCCAAACCTTAACGTGAACCGTCCGTGTTCGCGCCCCGTCGAACTCGCAGAAGTAAACCCCCTGCCACGTCCCGAACACCAATTCGCCGTTGTGAACGGGAATGGTCACACTCGGCCCGACCAGACTCGCTTTCAGGTGGGAGTCGGAATTGCCCTCGGCGTGGCGGAAGCCGGGAACGTCCTTGGGGATGTGCTGGTTCAACCACAGCAGCATGTCTCGCACCACGTCCGGGTCGGCGTTCTCCTGAATGGTGACCGCCGCGGTGGTGTGCGGGCAGTAGACCACGCACAACCCGGACACCACCCCCGACTGACGAACCGCCTCCTTCACCTGCGAGGTGATCTCGACGAACTCGGTGCGGGTGCGGGTGCGGACGGTAAACGTGTGCATGGGGGCTTTGTCGTGCTCTGCTCGCTCCGCGAGCGGTCTTCGGAACCCGCTCGCGGAGCGAGCAGAACACGTCATGCGGCCGTCGCCCGCCAGAGGGCGGGCACGGTCTGGCGGTGGTCGCCGGGGATGTAGAAGCTCTCCCCGCCGTCGGCGACGGTGCGGACCAGGATCGTCTTCCACGGGCGGTAGTAGTACCGCGGGTCGGTCTTGGGCGGTTGCGTGTGGTAGTCGTCGCCGAGCGGGAGCAGGTCGAACGCGGCGGTGGTGAACTGGGCGATCCGCTTGCCGTCCTGGTGGGCGACGTTGCGGGCCATCGCCAGCGCCTTCAGATACACCTCCGGCCCCATCACCGCCGTGCCGAAGCTGAGCAGCACCCCGCCTTCCAGACTCCGGACGTGTTCGGCGAACACGAGGAAGTCGGTGTAGCTGGCTTGCCCCAAGGCGGCACCGTCGGCGTTCGGGTGTTCGTGGATGATGTCGTACCCCAGGCCGATGTGAACCGTGACCGGGATGCCGAGCCGGTGCGCCGCCGCCAACACGCTCACGTCCGCGTGCGGGAACCCGCGGTCGCGGATGGCCTTCCCGATCGACTCCCCGAATCCCAGTCCGTCCTTCACCCCGGCACGGATCACGTCGTTCAACTCGCCGGTTTCGGTCCACAGCCCGAACTCGCCGCTGCTCACGTACCGGGCCACGCTCTCGGTGGTCGCACCGATGCGGGCGAACTCCCAGTCGTGAATCGGCCCGGCGCCGTTCATGGCGACGAGCGAGATCAACCCGCGTTCCAACAGGTCGATCAGGTGACGCTGCACGCCGGCCCGCAACACGTGGGCACCCATCATCAGGATGCGGGCGGCACCGGCGGCTTGGGCCGCCTTCAGCCGCTCGGCGATGAGCGGCAGCGACGGGTGCGTGAAATCGGCGGGCGAGTCGAGCGGGAGCAGCACATCCAACGTGAGGTCGTGCCGCCGCTCGGCGAGCGGCTTCACCAGCAACCGCGAGCGGTCGAACTGCGGGAACGGCATGGGCGGGCCTGCGGGGTGAAACAGAGTGCGAGGGAGGATCACGAATCGCTCTCGGCCAGGGCCTTCGCGCTGGTGTCGCGTTGGTCTTCCAGCCAAGCCACGTCGCCGCTATCGGCGAACCGCTTCACCCCCACACTCTCGATGGCCGCGTCGGGGACCACATTCAGGGGGGTGTACCGCGGGTGGTGGCTGTCCTTGTACGGGTCGTTGCTCTTCGCGTTGTAGCAGCAGATCATGCTCCAGCGGGGGTTGTCGGACTTGTTCTGGTCGCTGCGGTGCAGCAGGTTCGAGTGGAAGAACAGGGCGTCGCCCGGCTGCATCTCGACGTACACGAGCGGGAACCGCTCCGGCCGCTTGAGCAGTTCGTCCACCCGCTCGCGATCCGCACCCGCCTGTTCGCCCGTCAGCGTGTGGTTGATCCGCCCGCAGAGGTGGCTGTTGTCGATCACTTGCAAGCAGCCGTTTTGCACCGTACACGGGTCCACGGCGATGAACACGCTCACCAGCCTCGGCTCCAGCACGCCGTTCTGGTACCAGTACCCGTAGTCCTGGTGCCACGTCCACGCCCCGCCGACTTTGGCGTCCTTCAGGATCATCTTCGAGTGGTAGTGGTACACCTCGTCGCCGAGCAGCTTCTCGCAACTCTTCACCACCCGCTCGCACCGGGCGAACATGCCATAAATGCCGTCGCCGGGGTGGTTCCACAGGCTCAGCCGCACCACCCCGCCTTCCCCGTCCGCCCGCCCGAAGCTCTTCTTGTCCAGGTCGTTGTCCGCCTTCGCGCTGCGGTACAGTAGGTCGATCTCGGCCGTGCTGAAGAAGCCGCGGGCGAGGGTGGACCCGCGGGCGTGGAACTCTTGCACCTGAGCGTCGGAGAGCGGTGGCATGGAGAGTGCCTCGGTGGGGTCGGCGGGGTTCGCCTTGCCCGCTCGCGGAACGGGCGGGTACATTCTAGCCTCTCGTGTCCTGAGGTTCGCTCCATGCCTGCGGCCGACGCCGTCCCGATGCCCCCGCTCGACCTGATCCGCTTCCTGAGTGGGTCGGGGTCCGAAGACGACTACCGGGCGACCGGCCAACTGTTCCGCCGGCTGCTCCTGAACCCCGGCGGGCTGAAGCCGACCGACCGCGTGTTGGAGGTCGGGTGCGGCATCGGGCGGATGGCCCTGGCCCTGACCGACCTCATCACCCCGCCGGGCAGCTACGACGGGTTCGACATCGCTCCCGCCGCCATCCACTGGTGCGACGAGCACGTCACCCCGCGATGGCCGCACTTCCGCTTCCACCACGCGGACGTGTTCAATGCCATGTACAACCCGACCTCGCGGGTGCAGGCGCGGGCGTACCGCTTCCCGTACCCGAGCGGCACCTTCGACCAGGTGTTCCTCACGTCCGTGTTCACCCACCTGCTGCCGGCCGATGCCGCCCACTACATGACGGAAGTGGCGCGGGTGGTCAAGCCCGGCGGGCGGGTGTTCGCCACCTTCTTCCTACTGCACCAGGAGCGGCTCGAGCGGGTGCGGGCGGGCGGCATGGTCGGCCTGTTCCGCGACCTGCGGCGGTACGAGGGCACACCCCTTGGGGTGGGCGAACCGACCCGCTACGGCGACTGCTTCTACCACGACCCGCAGGTGATCGAGGCGGCCGTCGGGTACGAGCGGCAGTGGGTGATGGACCAGGTCCGGGCGTGCGGGCTGACGGCCGACGCCACCACCTACTACGGCAACTGGTGCGGGGGGCCGACCGAGTGGGACGGGCAGGACGTGATCTGCGCGACGAAGACGGGCGAGCCGACGCTCGGCCACCGGCTGAAGAAGGCAATGCGTTTCGACCGCCTCCGCGAGTGGGCGTGGCGGCGGAAGAAGAAGTAGCCCGTTACGGGAAGAAGTCGGCCACAACGCAGGTGAAGTCGGGCAGCACGTCCGCCCCGGTGAGGGTGTCGGCCTCGTCGTACTCGGTGCCGCGGAGCGACCCGCGGTATTCGAGCACCGTCCGTGTCTCCGGATCGACCAGCCACACCAGCCGCACCCCGGCCGCGATGTACTCGCGGATTTTCTCCCGCACCGCCCCGCGGCGATCACTTGGCGACAGGACTTCCACCGCGAGATCGGGGGGGGTGTCGAAATACTCGTCGGGAAGTTCCGGCTGGCGGGTGATGCTGTAGAAGGCCACATCCGGGCCACGGACGGTGTCCGGGTCGCGGTCCAACAACGTGCCGGATTCGGTGACGACCCAGCCGAGGCGACGGGGCTTCACCACATCTCGGAGCAATGCCCCGATCTCCAACTGGGCGTGCCCGTGGCGGGGTTTGGGCGGCGGCATGGTGACGATCACCCCTCTCACGAGTTCCTGCTTGGACCCGTCCGGCGGGTCCGGCATCCGGCCGAACTCCTCGGCGGTGATGAGTGGTGTGGCAACTGTGGACATGACCCCTCCTCCGAACTGACGGGTGCAACCGCCGACCAGTTCGATTACCATACCCCAACTCCCACCCGCCCCCAACCGCGTTTCGGGCCTCTCCCTATGCCCCGTCTCTCCGCTCTGCTCGTCGTCGTCGTCGCGCTCGCCTGCGGCTCGCGGCGACCCGCTCAACCGGTCCCCACCAAGGAGGCCGCGGCGAAGATGAAACTGCCGCCCGGCTTCAAAGTCACACTCTTCGCCGGCGAGCCGGAGGTGGTGCAGCCCATCGCCTTCACCTTCGACGACCGCGGGCGGATGTGGGTGGTCGAGTGCATGATGTACCCGAAGTGGAGCCAGGACGGGAAAGGCGGCAAGGACCGGGTCATCATCCTGGAGGACACCGACGGTGACGGCAAGCACGACAAGAAGACGGTGGTGCTCGAAGACGGGGTGAACCTGTCGGGCATCGAACTCGGCTTCGGCGGCGTGTACCTGTGCAGTTCGCCGAACCTCATCTTCATCCCGATCAAGGACGACAAGCCGGGCAAGCCAGAAATCTTGCTCGACGGGTGGAACATCAAGGAAGCCAAGCACAACGTCTTCAACGGCCTCGTCTGGGGCCCGGACGGCTGGCTCTACGGGTGCAACGGCATCCAGACGAAATCGAAAATCGGCAAACCAGGCACGCCGGACAAGGACCGCGTGCTCTTCGACTGCGGCGTCTGGCGGTTCCACCCTATCCGCAAAGTGTTTGAAGTGGTCGCCACCGGCACGACGAACCCGTGGGGCCTCGACTTCGACGAACACGGCGAGATGTTCATCACCAACTG
>JANNDF010001109.1:0-8311 GCA_031387445.1 Planctomycetia bacterium | reverse complement strand
TCCCCCTCAAGGGGGGAGGTTGTGGCCTCACCTCCCCCCTTGAGGGGGAGGTCGCTTCAACCGCAGGTTGAAGCGGGAGGGGGGGCTGCGATCCATCTCACCGGCCTTGTCAACGTTCCCGCCGACTGCACCGCCCCGCTTCACCACATTCGCCTTCACCCCGCACGCCCGGCCGGCTCCAACTTCCCAACTCCCGAAGGTGTCGCCGGTGCGGAGGAGATGCTCCGGCTGCTCGCGTCGGCAGGCCCCGACGACACCGCCCTGTGCCTCATCTCCGGTGGCGGGTCGGCACTGCTGCCGTGTCCGGTTGAAGGCGTGTCGCTCGAATCGAAACTCTTGGTCACGAAGCTGCTGCACGCGAGCGGGGCGACGATTGGCGAAATGAACTGTGTGCGCAAGCACCTGTCGCGGGTGAAGGGCGGGCGGCTGGCGGAGGCGTTCCGCGGCAAACGGCTCATCTCGCTCATCATCTCGGACGTGGTCGGTGATCCACTCGATGTGATCGCCTCCGGCCCGACCGCCCCCGACCCCACCACATTCGCTGACGCGAAACGCATTCTGGAAAGGGTCGCACTGTGGGGCCGCTGCCCGGCCGACGTGACCACGCACATTCAGAAGGGGTGCGACGGCACCACCCCCGACACGCCGAAGTCGCTCCCACCCGCGGTCGAGAACCACGTCATCGGCAACAACGCACTCGCCTTGTCCGCCTCTCGCCGCACCGCCGAACAACTCGGCTACCACGTACTCGACCTGGGACCGTTCGTGGAAGGGGAAACGGTTCAAGTCGCGGCGGTGGCGGCAGGGATCGTGCGGAACGTCCGTGAGCGGGGCGAACCGCTTCCGGTGCCGGGGTGCATCCTCATCGGCGGGGAAACGACGGTCACGCTCGGGGCGAATCCGGGGAAGGGGGGGCGAAACCAGGAGTTCACGCTGGCCATGCTGCACCACCTGGGGCGAGACGGCATGACGGGCGTGGCCGTGCTGAGTGGCGGCACCGACGGCGAGGACGGCCCGACCGACGCCGCCGGTGCCCTGGCCGACGAGACGACGCCGCACGAAGGGGTGAGTGACGCCCTCGCCCGCCACGATGCGTACCCGTTCTTCGACCGCGTCGGCGGGCTGATCCGCACCGGGCCGACCGGCACCAACGTGGCCGACGTGCGGGTGATTCTGGTCGGATAGGGTGGCCGGCTCTCGCCGAGAGCCGGGTCTGATGTCGCTCTCGGCGAGAGCGACCCACCCGACAAAATCAACGCCGCTTTCTTGCAACGCCAACCGGCCGCGGTTTGCAAGAGTTACACGGTGGGCCGGCAGAAAGTGCCGGAAAACCGGCCAGAGTGGTCGATTTTCGCCCCGGCACGCCGGTTGCTATCACATCCTCATCGCTCGGGCTGCAGTCGCGTGCTGGAACCACGGGGCTGGAAGGAGAAGAGGCCTCGGCCCGCAGTGATGTCAACGCAACGGCCGGTCGCACCCGAAAGGATGCGGCCGGCCGTTGTGCGTTGGTGGTGAACTCCGGCAGTGATGCCGGGGGTGGTTGATCCGATACCCCCGGCATCACTGCCGGGGTTCACCGGCCTTACCCCTTCACCTTGCGGTACAGTTCCTCGTACTTCACCGCGCTGCGGGTCCAACTCCAGTCCTGCTTCATGGCGTTCCGCACCACGCGGCGGAAGTCGTCCGGCCGCTGGCGGTAGAGCGTCATCGCCCACTTCACCGTCTCGTACAGGGCGTGGGCGGTGTAGTCGTGGAAGCTGAACCCGGTGCCGGTACCGTTGGCGATGTTCTCCTCGCTCGCGTTCACGATAGTGTCGGCCAGCCCGCCGGTCGCCCGCACCACGGGCGGGGTGCCGTACCGCAGCGAGTAAAGTTGATTCAGCCCGCTCGGTTCGTACCGGCTGGGCATCAGGAACAAATCACTCCCCGCTTCCACCAGGTGCGCCAGGCTCTCGTCGAACCCCAGGAACAGGCCCACCTGATCCGGGTGGCGGTCGCGCAGCCCCTGTAACTGGTCGTGGTACTCGCGGTCACCGTCGCCCAGGAACACGAGCTGGCAGCCCATGTCGAGCAGCCCCGGCGCCGCACTCATCACCAGATCGACCCCCTTCTGAGACACCAGCCGGGCCACCATACCCAGCACCGGCTTCGACGGATCGACCGGCAGGTGATACCGCTCTTGCAGCACCGCCTTGTTCTTCGGCTTCTGCTCGAACACGCTCTCGGCGTCGAACCGGGCCGGCAGGTGCGGGTCGTGTGACGGGTCCCACTCGCCGTAGTCCACCCCGTTCACGATGCCGCTCAGCTTGTACCGCACCTGGCCGAGCAGCCCCTCCAGCCCGCACCCGTACTCGGCGGTCTGGATCTCGCGGCTGTAAGTGGGGCTCACCGTGTTCACCGCGTCGGCGTACACCACACCCGACTTCAGGAAGTTCAGGTGCCCGTGGTACTCCAGTTGGCTGTGGTTGAACAGGTAGCCGGGCAGGCCGGTCAGGTCCATCACCCCGCGGTTGAACATCCCCTGGTAGGCGATGTTGTGGATGGTGAACACGGTGCGGACGTGGCTGTACTCGGCTCGCAGGCGGAGGGCCTCGGACACGTACACCGGCACCAGCCCGGTCTGCCAGTCGTTCGTGTGCAGCACGTCCGGCACGAACCCGACGTGCGGGACGGCGGCCATCACCGCCCGGCTGAAGAAGACGAACCGCTCGGCGTTGTCCGGGTAGTCGGCCTTGTACCCGCCGGGCATGGTCTGCTGGTACAGGCCGCGGCCGGTGGGCGGGTCGTCGCGGTCGAAGTAGTCGGGGGCGTCCACGAAGAAGACGGGCACGTCCGACTTGGGCAGGGTGCCGCGGAGCAGGCGGCAGGCGAGGGTGCGGGTGCCGATGGGCACGGTGAGCACGTGCGGGGTCGCCTCGACCGGCTGCTTGCCGTATCGCACGGCGCGGTGGTAGGGCATGATGACCGCCACGCGGTGGCCGAGTTGGGCGAGCGCGCGGGGCAGGGCACCCGCCACATCGGCCAGCCCGCCCGTCTTGGCGAAGCCGGCCACCTCGGACGCCACGAACAGGATGTTCAAGCGAGACACTTCGATACCTCGGGACCGCGCACCGAACGACGCAAGAGTAGGACGAAGTGGCGGAACGGGCTAGACGGATCGGCGGACGGTACAATCTCTGCACGGTTCCCCCGGAGCGCCTGATGTCTGCCACCCGCGTTCCCGACACTTTGGCCGATGTGCTTCACTCGCTCGGCGACATCCCGCCGCATCGCGTGCTGTGGAACCCCCGACCCGGCACGGCGACGGAGGCCGACCAACTGCGCTGCGTGGAACGCGACCGCCGGCTGGTGGAACTTCTCGATGGCGTCCTCGTGGAGAAACCGATGGGTGCCCGCGAGAGTTTCATGGCAATGACCCTCGGTATGTACCTCCTCCAATTCGCGCGGACACACCGCCTCGGCATCGTTGGAGGGGCGGACTGCCTGATGCGGATTGTGGACGGGCGGAACCGCCTGCCGGACGTGAGCTACACCTCGTGGGGCAGGTTGCCGACCGACGATGCCCACTTGCAGCCGGTCGCCGACTTCTCCCCTGATCTGGCCGTGGAAGTGTTGTCGGAAAACAACACCCCCGGCGAGATCGCCCAGAAGCTCCGCGAATACTTCCAGTCGGGCACGCGGCTGGTGTGGGTGGTGGAACCGGACGCCCGCATCGTGCGTGTGTACACCGCCCCGGAGGTGTTCACCACCCTCACCGCGGCCGACACCCTCGACGGTGGGGCGGTGCTGCCGGGGTTTTCGCTCCCACTCGCCAACCTGTTCGCCGAACCGCAACTCAACCCGCGGCCAGCCCAAGGATAGGCCGAGGTATCCCATGTCCGATCCGCTCGACATCGTCGTGGAGTGTGACTCGCCCGAACAGGTGTGGTCAGTATTGCTCGACATCAACAACAACCAACTCCCGAGGGGTGTCAAGAAGCCCTTCTCAGATCTGATCATGTCGTGGATGGTTCGGTACCCGGACGCTGTGATCTTGTCGATGGTGCGAGGGAAGTCCGTTCGCCAACTTTTTGGCGAGTACGCCACGGAGCCGCGACCGATGCGGCTCGAAGGCGGCGAGCGCGACGGTGTGACGTGGACGCTGTACGATCCGCCCGCCGACCCCGCCGGTTGACCTCTGCCCCTGTACAATTCCGATCTCTCGCGCGCGAGTGATTTCGACTCTCCCCTCCGCCCCCGGAGTTGCGTCCATGCCGGCCCCGATGACCCTGACCGAACAAATCCTCGCCAAGGCCGCCGGCCGCGACCACGCCGCCGCCGACAGCACCGTGTGGGTGGACGTGGACGTGCTCATGACGCACGACGTGTGCGGGCCGGGCACCATCGGCATCTTCAAGAGGCACTTCGGCAAAGACGCGAAAGTGTGGGACCGCGAGAAGGTGGTGGTCATCCCCGACCACTACATCTTCACCAAAGACGCGATGGCCAACCGCAACGTGGACGTGCTGCGGGACTTCGCCAAGGAACAGAACCTGCCGTACTTCTACGACGTGGGCACGGACCGCTACAAGGGCGTCTGCCACATCGCCCTGCCCGAAGAAGGGCACACCCGCCCCGGCGAGGTGCTGCTCGGCACCGACAGCCACACCTGCACGGCGGGGGCGTTCGGCCAGTTCGCCACCGGCATCGGTAACACCGACGCCGGCTTCGTGATGGGCACCGGCCGCACCTGGCTGAAAGTGCCGCCGACCATGCGGTTCGTGTTCACCGGCCAACTGCCGCCGTATCTGATGGCGAAAGATTTGATCCTGGCCGTGATCGGCGACATCGGCGTGGACGGGGCCACCTACCGGGCGATGGAGTTCGACGGCGACGGCGTGTTCGCGCTGAACATCGAAGAGCGGATGACCCTGTGCAACATGGCGATCGAAGCGGGCGGGAAGAACGGCATCATCCCCGCCGACGCCGTCACGCGGAAGTACGTGGACGAGCGCGGCAAGAAGTCCGGCAGCAAGCCGTACACGGTGTTCCAGCCGCAGGCCGGGGCGAAGTACATTTTCGAGAAGGTGTACGACTTGTCCAAGATGGAGCCGGTCATCGCCAAGCCGCACAGCCCGGACAACAAGGCGACCGTCCGCTCGGTGCAGGGCACCAAACTGGACCGCGCGTACATCGGCAGTTGCACCGGCGGGAAGCTGACCGACTTCCGCGCCGCGGCCGGCATCCTGATGGGCCACTCGGTGAAGATCGACACGTTTGTGGTGCCGGCGACGACCGAAGTGGACGCCGGGCTGGATACGGAGATGATTGGCGGGAAGAGCCTGCGGAGCATCTTCCTGAACGCCGGGGCGAAGATCGGCGAGGCGAGCTGTGCCGCCTGCCTGGGCGGGCCGAGCGACACCTTCGGCCGGCTGAACACCCCCATTTCCTGCATCAGCACCACCAACCGCAACTTCCCCGGCCGCATGGGGCACCGGGACGCGAAGGTGTTTCTGGCCAGCCCGCTGACAGTGGCCGCGAGCGCGCTGACAGGGGTAATCGCCGACCCCCGCGACGCGATGGTGTGACCGATAGGGTGGGTCTCTCTTGCCGAGAGCGACTGACGACCGGCTCTCGGCAAGAGAGACCCACCTAACGAAAAAACCCCGGCCGTCATGGCCGGGGTAGCACTGTATCCGTCACAACTCACCACTTCGGGGTCGGGATCTCGGTGCCCGGGTCGCCCGGCTGCGGGGCCGGGATCGGGGCCGGCGGCTGGCTCGGCGGCGGGGGCGGGGCCAGCGGGTCGTCCACCACCGGGCCGGCGGGGTTTTCCCGCAGTTCCAGGGCTTCCAGAGCGAGCTTAAACTTCATCGGACGGGACCCTCAGCGAGTATGAGAGGCCGCCTGTGGCATCGTTTGAGGGGGTGCCTCAGGCGTATTCTAAATATCGCCAGTCGCCGATTTCATTTCAAGCCGCAATACACTACCGAGCTTGTTTTTTTCCCCGGTGCCGACATTTTTCGGAATCCTGCCGTAGATTTGTTGTCGGGGAATAGCGCACTTCATCCGACGACTGAACTTCCGGCGGCCTCTCACTTCGACTGTGCGCTGATATTATGCCCCCAGAATCACTATTTGACCCAGATTGTCCACTCGACGCTTCTTGCCAGGGCGAAGTTTCGGTGACCGGCCTGAACCCCTCGCGGTATGGTGCTCTGCTTGGGTTGAGGGCGGTGAATTCGCCGTAAGTCCTTGCTGGGCATGGGATGTTTCCACCGCAGGAAATGGCTTACAGTTGGGGTGGGTGGAAGTAGTGGGAACAATCCGACGTGCGACTCCGAGCGCCGCCGCCCGGCCGGGCAATACACTGCGACCGGACACGCCCGGTCTGGGAGTCAGCCATGCCGACGCCGACCCGCTCGCTTTCCGACCGGCTGATCGCCCCGCTCCGCCGCATTGCCGCCCGCGAACTGCCGCAAACTGACGCCCAACTGCTCGGCAGTTTCGTCCGCCACCGCGACCCGGCGGCGTTCGAGGTCATCGTCCGCCGGCACGGGCCGATGGTGTACGGCGTCTGCCGGCGGGTGGTCGGTCATGCCCCGGACGCCGACGACGCATTTCAAGCAGTGTTCGTGGTGCTCGCCCGTCGGGCCGCGTCGGTTCGTCCCCGCGAGAAACTGGCCGACTTCCTGTTCGGGGTCGCCTATCGCACCGCCCTGAAAGCGCGGGCAAGACTCGCCCGCCACCGCACCCGTGAGAAGCAGGTGGACGCCATGCCCGAGGTCGCCGCCAGCCCCCCTGATGTGTGGTCCGACCTTCAGCCGGTGATCGACCAGGAACTGGCCGCCCTGCCGGACAATCTCCGATTGCCGGTGCTGCTGTGTGACCTGGAAGGCCGCACCCAGCGGGAGGCGGCGGCGCACCTGAAGGTGCCACCGGCCACGCTCGCCACGCGGCTGGCGTCGGCCCGGCGGAAGCTGGCCGAGCGGTTGAGTGCGCGGGGCATCACGCTGGCGGGGGGGGCGGTGGCGGCGGTGCTGACGGCGAACGCGGCACAGGCGGTCCCGACCGCCCTGGTGGGACAGGCGAACGGGTCGGCGCTGGCGGCGGCGGGTCTCGGGTCGGGCGTGGTTCCGGCGAACGTCCTCGAACTTTCGGAAGGGGTGCTACGGATGATCGCCACGAACAAGCTGAAGCTGGTGACGGCGGTGCTGGTGGTGTGCGGGCTGATGGCCGGCACGGGGGTGGGCTTCGTACAGGCGGCCGACCCGCCCGCAAAAGCGCAGATCGGGCCGACGCTCGACGACAAGCAGTTCCTGACCAAGTCGTGCGAGACGCTCCGCGGGAGTGCGCCGTCGCCTGCCGAGATGGGCTACTTCCTGGCCGACAAGGACGCCGGCAAGCGGAAGAAGGTCATCACCTGGCTGACCGATCCGGAGGTGAAGGCTGACGTGCAACTCTACACCACCGTGATGGGTGACAGGCTGCACACCGCCGACAAGCCGCTCGGCCTCACCACCCGGTTCTCCGACGAACCGGCGAAGATGTACGAGAGTGTCAAGTGGCTGTCCCGGCTCGACACCTTCCACGACGCCGAAGTGGTGATCCTGGGTGACGAGACGAGGTCCGCGAAATCGGACGTGAAGTTCGACGCGCACGGCGTGTCAGACTTCACCACAACGGCGACCATCTCCGACACGCACACCGACACCGACGAGGCCTTCCTGAACCGTGTGGTCGAGTCGGCCCGCGGGGGCCAGCCGACCCGCATCGAGAAGGAGTACTTCCTCAAAGACAAGGACGCGAAGAAGCGGGAGAGGCTGCTGGATGCGTTCCTGGCCGACCCGGCCACGGTCAAGAAGGTCGGCCCCGAGTGGAAGCAGAACATGCTCCACCCGCCAGTGAGGTACAGTGTGGTTCTCTTCGCCGATGCCGGCACCTCGTGGGCGGACAAGCTGATCGACGACCTGCTGGCGAAGAAGAAGCCGGACGACCAGATTCTGGAGTCGCTCACCCTGGCGGCCGCCGGCCGGCTGGCGACCGAGACCGAGAAGAAGCTGGTGTCTGCGGTGATGGGCCGGGCGAAGGACAAGAAGGCGACGTGGCAGGAGGTGGCCGGCGTGCTCGCCGGTACCGACGAGGCCAAGAAGCACGCCGACCGGTTGAAGCCGAAAGCCGACGTGTTCCTCTTCAACACCACCGAGATGGAACTGAAAATCCAACCGACGCCGACGCCCGCCCCGCCGAAGAAGTGACGCGTCTGGGTGAGCGGCGGGCGTCAGCCCGCTGATTCTTGGTGAAGCGCGGGTAGCAAGAATCAGCGGGCTGA
>JANNDF010001092.1:0-1765 GCA_031387445.1 Planctomycetia bacterium | reverse complement strand
TGAGCGACGGGCCTTTGAAGCACCCGTCGCTCACGCTTCCGGCTCGTGCCCGAAACCCGGGCGGCTCACGCCGCCGGTTCACCTGGAGTATTCCCGATGAAGCGGATCGCCGTGCTGGTGGAGCAGAAGTACGAGGAACTGGAACTGTGGTACCCGGTGTACCGCTTCCGCGAGGCCGGGTTCAGCGTCACCATCGTCGGCCCCGAAGCGGGCAAAACCTACCCGAGCAAACTCGGCTACCCGGCCACCGCCGACAAAGCCGCGGCCGACGTGACCGCCGCCGACTTCGACGCCATCATCATCCCCGGCGGGTTCTGTCCGGATTACCTGCGGCGGTCGCACGCCATCATCAAGCTCGTGCGGGACGCGCACGCGGCGGGCAAAATCCTGGCGGCGATCTGCCACGGGCCGTGGGTGTTGTGTAGCACGGATGCGTTGCGGAACGGGCGGAAGGCGACCGGCTTCTTCGCCATCAAGGACGACATGACGAACGCCGGCGCCGACTGGATCGACGCCGAGGTGGTGATCGACGGGCACGTCGTCACCAGCCGCACCCCGGCGGATTTGCCGGCGTTCACGGTGACGATTCTGAAACTGCTGGGTGAACCCCGGCAGTGATGCCGGGGGTGGCGGATAAAACACCCCCGGCATCACTGCCGGGGTTCACCAGTCACACCCGCGCCAGGGTCGGCGACTTGAGCAACGCGACTAGCCGGCGGCAGAACTCGGGCAGGTCGTCCGCCCCGCGGCAGGAGAGCAGGTTGCCGTCGAGGATGGTCGATTCGTCGCGGTAAAGGGCGCCGGCGGCTCGCACGTCGTCGCGGATACCGGGCGAGCAGGTGAGGGTGCGGGCGTCGAGCGTGCCGGCCGAGATGAGCAGTTGCGCCCCGTGGCCGATGGACGCCACCACCCGCCCGTCTTGCACCATCGTGCGGGCCACGTCCACCGCCTCGCCGAGCAGCCGCAGCTTCTCCGCGCAACTGCCGTCGGGGATGACGAGCAGGTCGAAGTCGTCGGTGTTCACGTCTTGAATGGTCACGTCCGGCTCGACGCGGTAGCCGTGCTTGCCGACCACGGCGGTCATGAGCGGGGCGGCCAGGGCCACGTCCAGACCCTCTTCTTTGAGGCGATACCAGGGCAGGAAGAGGGTGAGGTCGTCGAACCCGTCGGCCAACAGCATGAGCGCACGCATGGGCGACCCTCGGGGCAGAGGATGAAGTACCAGATTGAGTCCGCGGAGGGCGGGAGAATACCGAGGTCGATCGCTAAGGGAAGCCGAACCGACCGATGTGAGGATTGTAGGTCGGAATGGAGAAGGCGGACGGGAACTTCACCGCAACCAGCCCAGCACAACCGCAAATACCGACCGACGTAAACGAACCGAATCGGCGACTGGCAACTCGACCCCACCCAACTTGTACCACCCATTCCACATGCTGAACGAATCCAACCGAAACGGTTCCTCGTCCGACTCGCGGGAACTCCTCAAGTAGATGGTTCGGCCGTCCGGAAACTCCCAGTACGAATTGCTCACCTGGTAGTGTTGACCTACCGAGCTGAACATGCCACATCGGTCTGACCTGTCTACACCTCCCGCTCGCCCGAGTGCTGCCTTCGCCTCGTCGAGTGGTTGGCCTTCTCGCACCTCGTCGGTGCCGCACTCCCACACAACCGCAACGACGAGCAGTGCGACAATCGCCATACCCACGGCGATCCGGGGACGGGTCCACCACGCTCGGCGAAACATGCGGCACCTCCGCTGAAG
>JANNDF010001063.1:0-5284 GCA_031387445.1 Planctomycetia bacterium | reverse complement strand
CCAGTGGGTAACATCAGTTAAGCAGCACCAGTTCAACCCACAAACAACACTCGACACTTCACTCCTCCCACTTCACGAAGGCCTCCATCGCGTAGTACTCGGGCAAACCCAGGGCGTCGAAGGTGCGGGCCGTGGCGAGGTTGCGATCCTCCGCACGCTGCCAGAACTCGCGGCGGTCGGTGCCGCCGGGGAACATGGCCCGGTCCTTCTGGCTCTGGTGGCGGAAGATCGCCTCCTTCTTCCGCAACAGTACGTCCGGACTCAGCGGCACGGCCATCTCGATCTCGTGCGGCTCCCACTCCTCCCACGCCCCCTTGTACAGCCACACGTCGAACTGCTGCTCCTTCGCCCGCACCCGCCGCACGGCCTCGTAAGTGGCCTCCGCACAGGTGCGGTGCGTGCCGTGCGGGTCGGACAGTTCGCCGGCCACATAGATTTGCGCCGGCTTCAGCCGCTCGAACAGGGCGACGATGTCGGCGATGTCCTCCGGCTGGACAGGCTTCTTGTTGATGGTGCCGGTGCGGTAGAACCGCAAGTCCATGAACTCCAGTTGCTCGGCCGGGATGCCGCACGCCAGCGCCGCGGCGCGGGCCTCGGTCGCCCGGATCATCCCCTTCACCGCCAGGATTTCCGGGGTGTCCGGCTCGCCCGGCTTCTTGGCGTCGAGGTACTGATTCACCCGCTCCTTGATGGTGCCGGCGAGGCTCTTCTCGGTGCTGTCGCCGAACCCGCCGAGGAACTCGTCCACGAAGTCCACGAACCGGCGGGCGTCGTGGTCGAACACGGCGATGTTCCCGCTCGTCATGTAAGCCACATGCACCTTGTGCCCCTGTTCGACGAGGCGGATGATGGTGCCGCCCATCGAAATCACGTCGTCGTCCGGGTGCGGGCTGAACACCAGGATGGTTTTCGGCTCCGGCTTGGGCGGCTCGGCGTTCGTCTCGAGTTTCCGCCCGCGGCGCTCGGCCGTACCGCGACCGGCCGGGTGCGGTTGGATGGTGGTCAGCCGGTCGTGGAACACCGCCTCGCCGATCTTCTCGGCCGGCCCCTGCTCGCGGAGCAGTTCGTACAGGTGGTGCTCGCGGAAGTCCTCGTCGCTCAGCTTCTGAAGGCCCTTCTTCACCGTGAGCGACAGCCACACCACCGCCTGCCGGACCCGCTCCGGCGTCCAGTCCACGGGGCCGACCTGCCACGGCCGCTTCACCGCCGTGGTCTCGGCGGCCGCCGCCGGGTCGAGCAGGAAGGTGGCGTCGGAGTGTTCTTGCAGGAAGCTGGCGGAGATGGCCTCGGTGGGGGGGGACTCGATGGCCTTGTACACCACCGGGGCCTTGTGCTCGCCGAACGCCATGAGGAACACGCGGCGGGCGTCGGCGATGGTGGCCACGCCCATGGTGATGGCCTGGGCGGGCACGTTCTCCTCGCCGAAGAAGCCGGCGGCGGCGTCGCGGCGGGTGATACTGTCGAGGGTGACCAACCGGGTGCGGCTGTTGCGGGGGCTGCCCGGCTCGTTGAACCCGATGTGCCCGGTGCGGCCGATGCCGAGCACCTGGATGTCGATGCCGCCGGCGGCGCGGATCTTCCGCTCGTACCCGATGCAGAACTCGTCCACCTCCTCCGCGTCGAGCGTGCCGTCGGGAATGTGGATGTTCTCCCACTTGATGTTGATGTGGTTGAACAGCGTCTCGTGCATCCACTTGAAGTAGGAGTGCGAGTCCTCCTTCGGCATGGGGAAGTACTCGTCCAGGTTGAAGGTCACGACTCGGGAGAAGTCGAGACCCTCTTCCTTGTGCATGCGGATGAGTTCGCGGTACAGGCCGACGGGCGTGCTGCCGGTGGCCAACCCGAGTACGGTCGGCTTACCGGCGGCGTTGCGGGCGCGGATCAGCTTGTCGATCTCGCGGGCGACGAACCGGGCGGCGGCGGTGCTGGTGGGGAACCGCTGGGCGGGCACGCGGGTGTGCGGCAGTTGCTGGGGGGTGGTCGGCGGCGGCATGAGTGACCTGACGGGAGAGGCGGTGGTTGCGTGTTGTCTTACGGCCCGCGCGCCGGTACGGAAACGCGGGCGCGGCTGTCATCCGGTGGGGGAGGGTGGTAAACTGTGATCGCCTACTGGAGGTCATCCATGACCGCGCTGGAAGAACTCGGCATCGACAGGATGACCGTCGCCGAACGTCTCACACTCCTGGGGCAGATTTGGGACACGCTGGGGGGGCCCGTCGCGGAACTCCCCACGCCCGCCCAGGGCGATGAACTGGACCGCCGTGCCGAGGACGACGACGCTCACCCGGACGAAGTGGTGCCGTGGGAGCATGTCAAGGCCGACGCCCTCGCCCGGTTCACCCGATGAGTCAACCGATCGTCCTTCGGCGAGCCGCCCGCGAAGAGTTCGACGAGGCGGCCGACTGGTATGAAGCCCGTCAGGTCGGGCGAGGAACGCAGTTCGTGGCTGCCGTGCAAGTGGTATTCGACCGCATCGCCGCCAACCCCAAGTTCTACGCCGTTGTCCGCCGGGACATCCGAAAGGCGGTCGTGCTCGGCTTCCCGTACACCGTCTACTACCGGGAACAGCCGGCACGGGTGGTGGTTGTCGCTGTGTTCCACTCCGCCCGGGACCCGAAAATCTGGCAGGGGCGGAGTTGACCCGACCGAGGGCCATCCCGTCTACCGCCCGTCACTTCCCGCTGAAGTCCTTGGCGAACGCCTTCGGCGACAGCTCCTCGCCAGTGGCGAACTTGGTCAGGTCGTTCCAGCTCAGCGTGCGGCCCGGCTCGAACACCTTCTTCTTCATGAACGCGCCCACCTTCTTGTCGCCGATGTACAGCACGCCGTTCACCGCCGCGTCCGGGTAGAGTTCCTTGCACAGGGCGTGGTGCACCTGCGAGGCGAACAACTGGCCCATCATGTAGTTGTGGTAGTACACCGGGGCACTGCAGATGTGGATCTTCGCCCCGTAGTCCGGAGCGTTCCGCCCGGCCGGCCGCTTGAGCAGTTGGTACTTCTCCACGTGGTCCCACCACAGCTTGTTCAGGTCCTGGTCGGGGTTCTCGTACATGCCCTTCTCGAAACGCAGCATCACCTGGCACCAGCGGCTGAAAATCAGCAACTCGTTCCGCAGCACCTTCGCCGCGGCCGCGTCGAACTTCTCCCCATCGGCCACCTCCACGCCCATCTTTTCCAGCCACGCCCGGCTTTTGCTGAACTTCTGGAACTGCATCGCCACCCCTTCGGTGGTGAGGATGTGCGCCTCCCCGCGGAGGACGTACGGCACCGTCTGCGGGATGTTCAGGCTGCTGTACACCGAGTGCCCGAGTTCGTGCAGCATGGTGCTCATCCAGTATTCGGTGGGCACGATGTTCGCCAGCACCCGCACGTCGCCGTCGCGGTCGATGTCGGTGCAGAAGGCGTGCGGCGACTTGCCCGGCTTCTCGTACAGGTCCGACTGCTTGATGACGTTGCTGATGGGCAGGCCGATGCCGTCGTAGAACCGCTCGCACAACTTCAGGATGTCGGCCTTCTTGTACGGGGCGTCGAGGTCCGCGTCGAACACCGCCGGACTCTCTTGAAAGAACGGGTCGTCGTAGTGCCACGGCATCAGGTCCGCCACCTTCACCCCGCACCGCTTGGCCAGCTTCTCGTCGATCTCGGCTTTGGCCTTGGCGAACGGCTCGCGGGTCAGTTCGTCCAGCTCGTCGAACAGCTTGATCAGCTTGTCGCCGTCCTGCTCGTTCAGCGTCGTCATCATGACGTGGTAGTTCTTGAACCCGAGCTGCACCGCCGCCTCGTTCCGCAGCTTCACCAGCTCCTTCAGGTCGGCCTCGACGTTCGCCCCCACCACCTTGCTGGCCGTCCAGACCGCCTCGCGCTCCTTGCTGTCCTTGCTCTCCTTCAGAGTCTTCCGCACCTGGCTGTCGGGCATCTCCGTCGTGCCCACCTTCGCCCGGAACACGTTGAACTTCTGCTCCACCGCGTTCGCCTTCGCCGTGATCTTCTGGAGCAGCTTCGATTCCACCTGCTTTTCCAGGTAGAGCAGGTAGAGCACATCGACCGCGCGGGCGGTGGTCTTGTCGTCGATCTTGCCGTCATCCTTCGCCTTCTTGAGCGTCTTCAATTCGACGTACTTGCTCGGGTCGGCGAGGGCCGCGTCCAGTTCGTTCTGGGCCTCTTCCTTCTTCTTGAAGTCCTCGTCCTTGCCGGTGGTGTTCGCCTCCCACCACGCTTTGCCGGCCTTGATGTCGAGCGGGCGAATCCGCTTCTCGTGGTCGGCGATGTACGCCTTCGCCTTGGCGGTGGTGGCCTCGTCGGCGAAGGCGGAAGACGCGAGTGCGGTCACGGCGAGCACTCCGAACAGGGAACGAGACATCGCGGTCTCCTGGAAAGGATCAAAATGAGGGACACGGATGACACGGAAAAGACATGGATGAAGAGGATCAGAATGAATGCTCTCTTCCGATCCTCTGCATCCCTGTCTTCATCCTCTTCATCCGTGTCCCTCCTGTTGAGAGGTCACGTTGAATACACCCGCCGCCCGAGCAGCATCGCGGGCACCAGCAGCAGCCCCATGAGCAACGCCGGCCAGCCGACGAACGCCGTCGCCAGCACCGCGTCGAACAGCACCAGCCCGAGGATACACCGCTTCACTGCCGCTTGCACGTTCTTGGCGGTCGGCGTGTGAATCGCCGTTGCGACCGGCCAGCCGACCACGAACCCGAACGCGATCAGCAGGTACAGGTAGTACCACGGCGTGCCGCCCGGCTCGAAGTGCAGTGGGACGAGACCGGCGAGGATGAGGGCGACCGCCATCACCACACTCGCGGCGACGAGCATTCGGCGCCGGCTGGTGCCCTCCTCGGTGCGGGCGAACCACGTCACGCCGACGATGTACAGCCCGACCACGCCGGCCACGTGCAACGGCTTCAGCAAGTCGTCGCTCGCCACCGCCACGCAGACCATGAGCACGTTCAGGAACCGGCACGCCCCCATTCCGACCGGCCCGACCCAGTAGTGCTTCAGCACCGCGTCGTACAGCACGATCATCCCGGCCAGCACCACCGCGACCACGCCGACCGTGAACCCGGCGAGGAATCCGAACCCCAGCCCGGCGAGCATCAGCCCGGCGGCGATCCGGGCGGCGGTTCGCGGGCGGATGCGACCGGACGGCAGCGGGCGGGCGGGGCGAGTCTTGGCGTCGTCGTGCCGGTCGAAGTAGTCGTTCCACGCCATGCCGGACAGGTACAGGCAGCCGGACGCGGCGAGCAGCAGGGCGAGCGTGCCGAGGTGCCCGGTG
>JANNDF010001048.1:0-5272 GCA_031387445.1 Planctomycetia bacterium | reverse complement strand
GCCCCCTGGTGATCGAAGCGAAGAACCAGGGGGCTTACGCCCCCCGCTCGCCAGTTCGGAAGACCTCCTCCTGTCCGCCCACTACGCCTGCACGCACTGCGACATCAGCTACGAGCCGCCGTCGCCCCAGTTGTTCAGCTTCAACAACCCGCAGGGTATGTGCCTCTCCTGCGACGGCCTGGGCAGCCAGTTCAGCTTCGCCGAAGAACTGCTCATCCCCGACGACACCAAGAGCTTCTACGACGGTGCCATCCCGCTCGTCGGTTCGCTGAAGGGCATGGGCAAGTGGCGGAAGCACGTCTACGAGGGCGTGGGCAAGTCGCTCGGCATCGACCTGAAAACGCCGTGGAACAAGCTGAGTGCCGAACACCGCAACCTGCTGTTGAACGGCAGCGGGGACGCGCACATCGTGTGGGAGTGGAAGCAGCGGTTCGGCAAGATTTGGAAGCACAGCGGCAAGTGGGAAGGGGTGGTGCCGCAGATGGTGGCCCAGTTCAAGAAGGCCACGGCCGGCCCGCGGCGGATGCAACTGGAAAAGTACATGCGGGTGGTGAAGTGCCCGGCGTGCCAGGGGCAGCGGCTGAACCCGCAGGCCCGCAGCGTGCGGGTGGGGGACAAGACGCTCATCGAACTCGGCGGCATGTCGATCGGTGATCTGGTGCCGTGGCTGGACAAGTTCGAGACGACCCTGAACGCCGTGCAGAAGCAGATCGCCGGCGAGTTGCTGAAGGAGATCCGCGCCCGCGTCAGCTTCCTGCTGAACGTCGGGTTGCACTACCTGAGTTTGGATCGTTCAGCGCCGACGCTGAGCGGCGGTGAAGCCCAGCGCATCCGGCTGGCGGGTCAGATCGGCAGCGGGCTGGTGGGCGTGCTGTACATCCTCGACGAGCCGAGCATCGGTCTGCACCCGCGCGACAACCAGCGGCTGTTGAACAGCATCCTGCGGTTGCGGGACATGGGCAACACCGTCCTCGTGGTGGAGCACGACGAGGACACCATGCGGGCAGCGGACTACCTCGTGGACTTCGGGCCGGGACCGGGTGTTCGCGGCGGGGAGATCGTCGCGGCCGGACTGCCCGCGGACGTGCTGGCGAACCCGAACAGCCCGACCGGGCAGTACCTCACCGGCGTGAAGAGCATCCCCATTCCCGCGAAGCGGCGCGAAGGGAACGGCAAGAGCATCCGCGTCGTCGGGGCGAAGCACAACAACCTGAAAGACGTGACGGTGGACATCCCGCTCGGCAAGTTCACGGTCGTCACCGGCGTGAGCGGGTCGGGCAAGAGTTCGCTGGTGAACGACGTGTTGATGGAAGCGCTGCGAGTCAGCGTCCTGGCGAGCGGCCGGCGTGAGCCGGCTGTTTCTGACGTCGACAACGGTGACGACACCCCGCACACCATCGGCGCGCACGACAAGATCGTCGGTGCCGAGCAGATCGACAAGGTCATCGACATCGACCAGACGCCGATCGGCCGCACCCCGCGGAGCAACCCGGCCACCTACATCAAGGTGTGGGACGAGATCCGCGGTCTCTTCGCCATGATGTCGGACGCCAAACTGCGGGGTTACGACGCCGGGCGGTTCAGCTTCAACCGCGAGGGCGGGCGGTGCGAGGCGTGCGAGGGGAACGGCGCGAACAAGCTGGAAATGGACTTCCTGGCCGACGTGTGGGTGACGTGCCCGGTGTGCGAGGGGCGGCGGTTCAACCGCGAGACGCTTCAGGTGCGCTACCGCGGGCGGAACATCCACGAAGTGCTGGACATGGAAGTGGGCGACGCGGTGACGCACTTCGAGAACGTGCCGAAGGTCCACGCCATGTTGCGGACGCTGCACGACGTGGGGCTCGATTACATCAAGCTCGGCCAGCCGTCGCCCACGCTTTCCGGTGGCGAAGCGCAGCGGGTGAAACTGGCGAAGGAACTGTGTCGCCGCGGCACCGGCAAGACGCTGTACATTCTCGACGAACCGACGACGGGGCTGCACTTCGAGGACATCCGCAAACTGCTGGAGGTGCTGCACGGGTTCGCGGATCAAGGCAACACGGTGCTGGTGATCGAGCACAACCTGGACGT
Source organism: Planctomycetia bacterium (assembly GCA_031387445.1). Taxonomy (GTDB): domain Bacteria; phylum Planctomycetota; class Planctomycetia; order Gemmatales; family Gemmataceae; genus JALHQU01. Next base: position 3,202 of record JANNDF010001048.1, on the reverse strand, counting down.
GATGAAGACGGCCGACTGGATCATCGACATGGGTCCGGAGGGCGGCAGCGGCGGCGGCAAGGTGGTGTGTGTCGGCACGCCGGAACAGATCGTGAAACACGACGAGTCGTTCACCGCAGTCGCGCTGCGGCCAGTCATCAGTCATCAGTCATCAGTCATCAGCCCGAAGAAGAAAGCCCCGAAGCCGAAGGGCAAGAAGACTGATGACCAGGGACTAATGACAAATGACCTGGTGACTCACATCGAAGTGCAGGGCGCGAGCCTTCACAATCTGAAGTCCGTCAACGCCAGCATCCCGCGGAACCAGATGACGGTGTTCTGCGGGCCGTCGGGGTCGGGCAAGAGTTCGCTGGCGATGGACACCATTTACGCCGAGGGGCAGCGGCGGTACGTCGAGAGCCTGAGCAGCTACGCCCGGCAGTTCTTGGGGCAGGTGCAGAAGCCGAAGGTGGAACACATCTCCGGGCTGAGTCCGGCGATTGCCATCGAGCAGAAGACGACGAGCAAGTCGCCGCGATCGACGGTCGGCACCATCACCGAGGTCTACGACTACCTGCGGATCGCCTACGCCCGCCTGGGGCAGCGCCACTGCCCGAAGTGCGACATCCCCATCGGCACGCAGACGACCGACGAGATCGTCGAGCGCATCACCGGCCTGCCCGACGGGTCGAAGATCTACGTCATGGCCCCCATCGAGCGGAAGGGGCAGGAGAAGTACGAGGAGGTGTGGAACGAGATCCGCCGGGCCGGGTTCGTGCGGATGCGGGTGGACGGCAAGAGCTACGGCGTAGACGAACCGCCCGCCATCGACCACCGCCGCAAGCACAAGGTGGAAGTGGTGATCGACCGCAACGTGGTGCGGCCGAACACGCGGGGCCGCATCGCCGAGGCGGTGGAGCAAGCCCTTTCGCTCGGCAACGGGGTGATGCACTTGGCGTTCGTCGATCAGGACGCGGACGAAACCAAGTGGAAGGTGGAGCGGTTTTCGCAACACCTGGCGTGCGACTCGTGCGGCACCAGCTACGAGATGCTCAGCCCGCACAACTACAGCTTCAACTCCCCGCTCGGCTGGTGCCCGACGTGCGAGGGGCTGGGCTTCCAGCGCGGGGCGAACGTCGACCTGCTCATCGGTGACAGGGCGTTGTCACTGCGGCAGGGGGTCGTCACCGCGTGGCCGAGTTGCGAGGCGAGTTCGCCCTGGCTGCCGTTCGCGGAGGCGATTGCCAAGCACGGCGGGTTCAGCCTGGACACGCCGTGGGAGGAACTGGAACCGGCTCATCAGCGGGTGGTGCTACAGGGGACGGGGGAGAGTTGGCTGAAAGTACTCCGCACCCTCCGGGTGCGGGCCAAGAAGAAACCGCACCCGGAGGGTGCGGAGTACATTACGTTCCAGTACAAGGGTCTCTTCCCCGCCATCGACGAGGCGTCCCGCGTCAGCTTCATGTACCGCATGCGGCTCGATCACATCGTGGACGAGGTGCCGTGCAACGCCTGCCACGGTGCCCGCCTGCGGCCCGACTCCGCCGCCACTCGGTTCAACGGCCGCACCCTGCGAGACACTTGCGCCGAACCGCTCGGTGAGGCGCTGAAGCGGTTCCAGCAGATGAAGCTGACCAAGCACGACCAGCAGGTTATCGGCGAAGTGCTCCGCGAGGTCGTCAACCGCGTGAAATTCCTCGTGGACGTGGGGCTGGATTACCTCAGCCTGGATCGGAAGGGGCCGACCCTGAGCGGGGGTGAGGCGCAGCGCATCCGGCTGGCGTCGCAGATCGGCAGCGGGCTGACGGGCGTGCTGTACGTGCTGGACGAGCCGACCATCGGCCTGCACCCGCGGGACAACCAGCGGCTGCTCGGGGCGCTCCATCGCCTTCGGGATTTGGGCAACACGCTGCTGCTGGTGGAGCACGACCGCGAGGTGATCGAATCGGCCGACCACCTGCTCGACTTCGGCCCCGGTGCCGGCGACCAGGGGGGCGAGATCACCGCCGCCGGCCCGCCGGCGAAGGTGCTGAAGGCGAAGGGGTCGCTGACGGGGCAGTACCTGGGGGGGAAACTGTCGATTCCGGTGCCGACGAACCGGCGGTGTGTTTCCACGAGCCGGGAGCGTGAGCGACCGGAGAAGGGGTCTGCCCCGGTCGCTCACGCTCCCGGCTCGTTAGAAGACACTGCCGCCCGCTCACCGCTCGGCAACGTCATCACCATCCTCGGTGCCCGGCAGCACAACCTGCGGAATGTCGATGTTCACCTGCCGCTCGGCGCGTTCGTGGCGGTCACGGGAGTCAGCGGGTCGGGCAAGTCGTCGCTGGTGAACGAGGTGCTGTACAACACCCTCGCCCGCAAGTTGAACCGCGCCCGCACCGCCGGGGCCGCCCACGACGACATCACCGGTCTGGAACACCTCGACAAGATCATCAACGTCGATCAAGACCCGCTCGGCAACTCGCCGTCATCGAACCCCGCCACCTACACCGGCGTGTTCGACCTGATTCGTGAACTGTTCAGCCGCCTGCCGGAAAGCAAGGTGCGGGGCTACCACCCGCGGCGGTTCAGCTTCAACCAGAAGGGCGGGCGGTGCGAGGCGTGCGAGGGCAACGGCCAGAAGAAGATCGAGATGCACTTCCTACCGGACGTGTGGGTGGAGTGCGACACCTGCCACGGCAAGCGGTACAACCCGGAAACGCTGCTCGTGCAGTACCACGGCAAGACCATCGCCGACGTGCTCGGCATGCGGATCGGCGAGGCGCTGGAGTTGTTCGGCAACATCCCGAAGATCCGCGGGGTGATGCAAACGCTCGCCGACGTGGGGCTGGGATACATGCAGTTGGGCCAGCCGGCCCCGACAATGAGCGGCGGGGAGGCCCAGCGGGTGAAGCTGGCCGCGGAGTTGGCACGGCCCAGCACCGGCAAGACGCTCTACCTGCTCGACGAACCGACCACCGGGCTGCACTTCGACGACGTGCGGAAGTTGCTCGACGTGCTGCACCGGCTGGTCGATCTGGGCAACACGGTCATCGTGGTCGAACACAACCTGGATGTCATCAAGACGGCCGACTGGATCGTGGACATGGGACCGGAGGCGGGCATTAACGGCGGGCGGGTGGTGGCCGCCGGCACGCCGGAAGACGTGGTGGCGTATGCGAAGATGGCGGACGCAGGAAGACCCTCTCCCCCTGAGGGAGAGGGTGGCGAGCGTAGCGAGCCG
>JANNDF010001032.1:0-10068 GCA_031387445.1 Planctomycetia bacterium | reverse complement strand
GGCCCCTCGCTCGCGCGTCGAGGCTTAGCCGACGAACGCCCCGCCGGTGAAGCCGGCGAACTCGGACACCGGCTGGCCGAGGGAGTTGAACCGCTTCACCCCGAACAGGCCCGTACTTGAAGTGGCGAACACTTCCACCTTTCCGTCACCGTCGGTGTCGGCTACACCCACCCGCACCCCGCCACCGAAGGCCTTCACCGCCGGCCCGCCGGCCCCGGCCCCGGTGACGATCTCGGCATTGCCGTCCCCGTCTAGGTCGCCCGCCGCCACGTTCACCCCGCCACTGAACCCGGCGTCGTAGGCGAAGAAGTCAGGGATCGAATTGCCGGTCGCCCCGTCGAACACCCGACCACCGTCGCCGGATCGGTCAGCCGGCTGTGGGAACTGCCGTCCGGGCGGGCCGTCCGCGACTTCAAACTGTTGCCGCGAGTCATGCCACCCGCCCTGTCGCCGGGCGGTCGCACCGTCTGCGTGTTCACCCGCACCACCGCCGAGGTGCTGTCCGCCGACGACGGGGTCACCCCGATTCACACGTTTGAGATGGGTCGAGTCGGGCGGGCGACCTACAGCCCCGACGGGCGGTCTCTGGCACACCCGAACCTGGACCAGAGCACGGTGACGGTGTGGGACGTGACGAGCGGCCGGGTGGTCGGTCGTCCGCCGCCGAAGAGCAAGCGGACGCTCGCCCGCACCGCGTTCAGCCGCGACGGCCGGTTCCTCGCCCTCTCCATCGACTCGTACCTGGTCGTGTGGGAGGTGGCCACGGGGGCGCAGGTGACCCCGCCGCTGACGGTGCGATACGCGCAGGACTGAAGTTCGACGACACCGCCCGCCGGTTGCTCGTCGCCAGCGTGGACAAGTCCGTCCGGGTGATCGACCTGTCGCCCGACACCCGCCCGGTGGCCGAACTGGCCGAGCGGGCCGCCCTGCTCGCCAACCGCACGCCGGCGGCCGACGGCGGACTGGTGCCCCTCCCCCCGGCCGAGGCGGAACGCCTGTGGGAGAAGTACCGGCCGCGGCCCGCCGACAAGCCTTACCCGGTCACGCCAGGATTTCGGAGACCACTCGCCCGGCCACGTCGGTCAGGCGGAAATCGCGGCCGCTGTAGCGGTAGACCAACTTCTCGTGGTCGAGGCCCAGGAGGTGAAGGATGGTGGCGTGCAGGTCGTTGACCGACACCTTGCCGTCGGCCGCTTTGAACCCGAACTCGTCCGTGCTGCCGTAACTCGTCCCGCCCTTCACCCCGCCGCCGGCCAGCCACATCGTAAACCCGTAGTGGTTGTGGTCGCGGCCGTCGCCGTTCTCCGACACCGGCGTGCGGCCGAACTCCCCGCCCCAGATCACCAGCGTGTCGTCGAGCAACCCCGTCTGCCGAAGTTCGGTGAGTAAGGTGGCGATCGGCCGGTCGATCTCGTCGCACTTCTTCTTCAACTCGGCGTTGATGTTCGCGTGGTGGTCCCACCCGCCCAGCGAGAGTTGCACGAACCGCACCCCGCGTTCGACCAGCCGGCGGGCGAGCAGACAGCCGCGGGCGAACTCGCCGGGGCCGTAGGCGTCTCGTACCCGCGGCGGTTCGCGGCGGAGGTCGAACGCTTCGCCGGCGGCCGTCTGCATGCGGAACGCCGTCTCCATCGCTTTGACTCGCGCTTCCAGTTGCGGGTCGTCGCCGGTCGTCGCCGCGTGGCCTTTGTTGAACGCCTGGAGCGCGTCGAGTTGCCGCCGCTGGTCGTCCAACTTGAGGGTCGGGTTCTTCAGGTGGCGGATCATCTTCTCCGGGTCGTCGGCGTTGGCCGACACCCGCGTCGCCTGGAACTGACCGGGCAGGTAGCCGGCCCGCTCGAACCCGGCCTGCCCGAACCCGCCGCCGAGCGAGACGAACCCGGGCAGGTCGGCGTTCTCCGACCCCAGTCCGTAGGAGGCCCACGCCCCGACGCCGGGGTGGGTGGCGTCGATCCGCCCGCTGGCCAGGAAGTTGGCGGCCGGCGAGTGGTTCGGGTTGATCGCGTGGACTGCCCGCAGCACGCACAGTTCGTCGGCCCGTTTGCGGATCTCCGGCAACAGGTCGCTCACCGGCAGCCCGCACTCGCCGCCCGGTCGGAACTTGTGTGGCGACGGGAGCAGCCCGCCGGTGATCCGCTCGGTGCGCAGGTCGGCACTCCCCGGCCGCTTGCCCGCGTGCTTCTCCAGCGACGGCTTCGGGTCGAACAGGTCGAGGTGCGACGGCCCGCCTGCCATGAACAGGAAGATCACCCGCTTCGCCTTCGCCGCGTGGTGCAGCTTGCCGGGTGTGGCGGCAGGCTTCACGGCCGGCACGTCGGCCGACCGCAGATAGCTGGCCAGTCCGAGCAGCCCGACGCTGCCGCCGAGGTTGCGGAGCATCGCCCGGCGGGTCGGGGCGAAGGGGTCGAATGACATTGCGGCCTCGAAGTCTTGGTCTCTCGACCCCGAAGGGGTCGTTCTCTCAGCCCAGGGCGAGCGAGCCGAAGGCGAGTGACGCCCTGGGTACGCTTGAACGTTTGGTATCGACCCTGAAGGGGTCGTTCATGTTCGGCGGAACGACCCCTTCAGGGTCGAATGGTGTTGCCGACCATCCCCCAGGGTGTCGCTCGCTCCGCTCGCTCACCCTGGGCTGGGAGAACGACCCCTTCGGGGTCGGAGGCAACCGGTCGGCTCACGCCGACGGTTCGCCCGGAACCGGCGGACTCACGTCGCGCCGTTCGCCCTGCAATCAATCCGAAAACAGAAACTCGTTGCTCGCCAGCAGGGCCTGGGCGAGCAGCTCCCACGCCGGCCGGTCGCCGTCCTTCGCCGGGCGGATCAACTTCGCGGCCACGGCCACCTCTTCCGTCGTCGGGTCACGGAGGTAGACCTTGCGAAACAACACCGTCGTCCCTTCCTCCGCCGACTTGTCCGCCACCTTCTTCGCCAATGCCCCGGCCGCCTGCCGGACGAACGGGCTGTTCAGGAAGTACAACTGCTGCACCGGGGTGGTGGTCGCCTCCCGCTTCTCGCCGTGGCCCTTCGGGTCGGGCAGGTCGAACAGCCTGTGAATGTCGGCCGGCTTCTCGCGGCTCACCTTGCCGTACACCGTGCGGCGGACGCTCCGCGGGCTGTCCAGGTTGTCCGACGGCCCGCCGCCGGACAGGTCGAGTTGCCCGCTCACCTTCAGCATCGCGTCCCGCCACTGCTCCAGTTCCAGCCGCTTCCGTGGGCCACGCCACAGCCACCTGTTGTCCTGGTCGGCGGTCGGCGGGGCGTCGGCTCGGCTGGCTTGCTGGTACGCGGCGGACAGCACCAGTTCCTTCACCAGCCACTTCACCGACCACTTGTTGGCGACGAAACGGGCGGACAGGTCGTCGAGCAGTTCCGGGTGCGTCGGGCGGTCGCCGAGAATGCCGAAGTTGCTCGGCGTGGTGACGAGCGGGCGGCCGAACACCCAGCCCCAGGTGCGGTTGACGAACACACGAGCGGTCAGCCCGGCCGCGTCGGTCACGATGGCGTCGGCCAGTTCCCGCCGCCCGCTGCCGTCCGTGAACGGCTTCGGCTCGCCGGGTGAAAGGGCGGTCAGGAACCGCCGCGGGACGATCACTCCCGGCCGCGTCGGGTCGCCGCGGACGAACACCGGCAGATCGACGTACTCGCCCGGCTTGTAGTCCACGAGCGTCCACGCCGGGTCGTCCCCGTTCACCCGCGTGCCGGCGTCGCGGACCACGTTCGCCAGCGGCCCGGCGTCGAGTTTCTTCTCGCGGGCTTTCAACTCCTCCACCTTCGCATCGAGCGCCTTCGCCTGCCGGTCGAACGCCCTTGCGTCCCGCTTCTCCTTCTTGGCGGTGTCCCGCATCTCCTTCGCGTACCCCGCTCGGAGGGTGGCGTCGAGCAGTTCCACCCGAACGGCATTCAGGGCGAACGGGTCGGTCCCCGGTTCGGGCTTGATCGCCCGCTCCGCCAGTTGGGTGTTCGCCATCACCCCCGCGATGGCGTAATAGTCCTTGGCCGAGATCGGGTCGAACTTGTGGTCGTGACAGCGGGCACACGCCACCGTCAGCCCGAGGAAACCGCGGGTGATGACGTCCACCCGCTCGTCCCACTCGTCGGCGACGAACGCGGCGATCACGTCCTTCGACAGCTTCGGCTCCTTGTGGTACACCGGCGACAGGCCGAGGAAGCCGAGGGCGGCGAGGTCGGCCGGGTTGGCGTCCGGCAACAGGTCGGCGGCCAACTGGAGGCGGACGAAACGGTCGAACGGCACGCCGGCGTTGAACGCCCCGATCACCCAGTCGCGGTAGTGGTGCGGGTTTCGCGGCGGCTTGCAGGTGGATTCGCCGGTGGAATTGTCCTCGGCGTACCGGGCCACGTCGAACCAGTGCCGCGCCCACTTCTCGCCGAACCGCGGAGAGGCGAGCAACTCGTCCACGAGCCGTTCGTAGGCGTCCGGTCGGGTGTCGGCGGCGAACGCTTCGACTTGCTCGACGGTCGGCGGCAGGCCGATGACATCGAAGGAGACACGCCGGGCGAGTGTGCGGCGATCCGCCGCCGCCGCGGGTTTGAGTTTCAACTCGTCGAGCTTGTTCAGGATGAAGGCGTCCGCCTTCGTGACCGGCCACCTGGGGTCAGACACCTTCGGGGCGGGTCGCTCGGCGATCGGCTGAAACGCCCAGTGTTGGCGAGCCGAACTCCGTGAGGAGTCAGGTTTCGCCGCGGCCGGCAGCGGGGCACCCATCGCCACCCACTTCTTCAAGTCGGCTACGGCGGCGTCCGGCAGCTTTTTCTCCGGGGGCATGGCGGGCACGTCGGCGGCGTGCGTCACCACTTGCAGCAGCAGGCTCTTCTCGTCCTTCGCCGTCACCACCGGCCCGGTATCGCCACCGGCTTTGATGGTGTCCGTGGTGTCGAGCTTCAACCCGCCTTTCGACTTCTTTCCCGAGTGGCAGGAGTAGCAGTGCTCGGCGAACACCGGCCGCACCTTCTTCTCGAAGAAGTCGAGGCCGTCGTCGGCCCGAACCGTGATTGGTAGGAGGGCAAGGACGAGTGCGGCCGCGAACGGTGGGGCAGTCGCGGCGACACGCATGACCGTTTCCGGGATCGAAGTGGAGGCGAGGGCGGGCTGGAGGATAGGGTACCAGAGCCAGGTCGGAGGTTCAACGAGTCGGTGTGGACAGGACGTATCGGGCTGATCTTTCCGGGGTGTGGGCCAACCACGCGCCGCCGGATCGTGGTCATTCTTGGCCCCCGACCCGGTTGAATCGGTTGACACCGGTCGACAGATTGGGCCGCGACGACGATTGACAGAGCTCGGATCACGAGGGGGCTGTGGCGGGCGGGGTCGGGTTGATCCCGACCGTCCCACTGCGACGGGACGGCCGGGATCAACCCGGGCACTCTTGGTCACTCGTATGCCGCACGGCGGCGGCACCGACCTCACCCGACGAACACCCCGCTGACGACGTTCTCCCAATCCGGGCTGAAGGTGTTCAGCGGGGCGCCGGTGCGGGGGTTGAAGAATCGGGCCACCGGGCGGACGCCGGGGCCGGTGCCGACGAACAGCTCGGCCAGCCCGTCGCCGTCCAGGTCGGTGGCGGCCACCCGCGTGCCGCCGACGTTGCCCGCCGGGTCGAACACGAACTGGTCCGTCACGGTCGTCACCCGTCCGGCGGTCAGTTCCCGCCCGCTGAGCGTCCGCACCCGCGGGCCGCCGCCTTCGCCCGCCCCGGTGATCACCTCCGCGAACCCGTCCGCGTCCACGTCGGCCGCGGCCAGGTACACCCCACCACTGAACGTCGGCTCGAAGGCGAAGAAGTCACCCACCACCTTGAACGGGTTGCCGACGGCCACCCCGCGGCCGTCGTACACGGCGACTCGCGGGCCGCCGCCGGCCCCGGCCGCCACCACCAGGTCGGCCCGCCCGTCGCCGTTCACGTCCCCGGCCGCCACCCGCGCGCCGCCGCGGAAGGCCATGTCCTCGATGCCCCAGAAGTCGGACATCACCCACGCCGGGTTGCCCGACTTGTACACCCGCACCCGCGGGCCGCCGCCGCGGTCGGCCGCCACCGCCAGGTCGGCCGTCCCGTCCCCGTCGAAGTCGCCGACCGCCACGAACGACCCGCCGCGGAACGCCGCCTCGAAGGCGAAGAACGACTGCACCACCGCGCCGGTGTCGCCGTTGTAGATGACCACGTGCGGGCCGCCGCCGGGGCCGGCCGCCGCCACCACGTCCGGGATGCCGTCCCCGGTCACGTCGCCCACCGCCGTCCGCACCCCGCCCGTGAACCCGGGGAACGGGTCGAACCGGACCCGCTCCCGCCCGTTCGTGAGGTCGTACACCCGCACCCGGCTGCCGCCTTCGCCGTCGCCGGTGGCCACGAACTGAATCGGGCGGGTGGTGTTCACGCTGCCCAGTGCGGCGAAGTCGGGTGCCGACGCCGTCGCCACCGCCGTGCTGCTGCTCAGGAACATCCGCTTCGACGTTTCCCACGGCTGCACGGCCTCGACGGCGAGCGTCGGCGTGGGCGACACCTGGCGGACGATCTCACCGAAGCGGTACGCGATGGCACTCTGACCGGGCGCCAGCACGATGGTCTGGATCACATCGGTGGCCCCGAGCGCCCCGCCGCCGGTGCCGACCGTGTTCTGCCCCTGGGCGAACAGGACCGGTTGCGTCTGCGTCAGCGTGTATGTGCCCGGCCGCAAGTTCGGGAAGCTGTAGTCGCCGCTCGCGTCGGTCGTCAGCGTGACGGCCACCGGGCCGCGGTCGTCGGTGCCGGTCAGCACCACCCGCACGCCGGGGATGCCCGGTTCCGAGGGGTCCTGACGGCCGTTGTTGTTGCGGTCCTCGTACACCGTGCCGGCCACCCGCGCCGGGCGGATTTCGGCGAAGTTGTTCTCCACCGCGTTGCCGTCCACCGGCAGCACGATCTGCGCGATGCGGTCGGCGTCGGCCGCACCGCGGCCGGCCAACCCGCCCAGGCTGCCGGGAGTGTCGGTGCCGTCCAGGTAACCGGCCGGTTGAGCTTCCCGCACGGTGTAGATGCCCGGCGGCAGGTTGGTGAAGGCGTACCGGCCGTTGGCGTCGGCTGTGACGGCGAGCGGCCCGCCACTCAGCGGGTCGAGGATCGGGTTGCCGAACACGTCGGCCCCTTCCAGCACGAGGACAGTGCCGGGGATGACCGGATCACCCGGCTGCTGTACGCCGTCGTTGTTCACGTCCTCGAACACCACCCCGCGGATGGCGCCCCGCCCGGCGTACCCGAAGTCCACGTCGGTGCGGGTCTGATTCGGGGCGAGGGTGCCGGCGGCCGTGCTGTCGCCGCTGCCGGCCGCACTGTCCAGGTCGCCCACCACGTCCAGCCCGCCGGCCGGCAGCCCCAGCACGCTCACGCGGAACGGGTCACCGTCGGCCGAGTACACCGGCAGCCCGGCGAAGGTGTAGATGCCGTTCACCCCGGTGGTGGCGGTGAACAGCAGGTCGTCGGCGGTGTTCAGCACCCCGTCCCGCCCGGCCAGTCGCAGTTCCACCACCCCGCCGGGGATGCCGCCCTCGCCGGGGTCTTGCAGGTTGTTGCGATTCTGGTCGAGCCAGACGCGATCACCCAGGCCGGCGGCCCCGCGGTAGCCGAAGTCCACGTCGGTGCGGGTTTGGCCGGTCGTCAGGGTGGCGTCGGCGGCGTGCGGCGTGCCGGTGCCGTCCAGGTCGAACGTGGGGGTCACGTTCGACGGCAGGGTGGCCGTGTTCACCGTCACACGAAAGGTGCCCGCCGGCAGGTGGGCGAACTGGTACGCCCCGTTCACGTCGCCCGTCACGGTGGTGGTGATGTCGTCGGCATTCCCGAACACCCCGTCTTGGCCGGCGTAGGTGAGCGTCAGGCCGACGTTCGGCAGGGAGGGTTCGCTCGCGGTCGGGTCTTGCACCCCGTCGCCGTTCGCGTCCAGCCACACGCGATCACCCAGCCGGCCGGTGCCGCGGTAGCCGAAGTCGATGTCGCGGCGGTCGGGCGCGGCCGGGCCGGTGGCCAGTGTGCCCGTCCAGGTGCTATCCGTGGTGGCGTCCGGATCGACAGTGTTGCTCACCCCGGTCGGCAGCCCGCCGGTCACGCGAACGGTGTAGGTGATCGGCGATTCATTGCGGTTGCTCACCGGCAGGTTGTCGAACAGGTATTCGCCGTCCGGCCCGGTGGTGGCGGTGACGGTGAGGTCTTGCACCCCGTCGCCGTTCACGTCGGCCGTCAGCACCACCGTCACCCCGGTGATGCCTTCGCCCGCGTCCCACACCCCGTTGTTGTTCAGGTCGAGGAACACCTCGTCGCCGATACTGCCGTCGCCCCGGTAGCCGAAGTCCTGATTCAGGTCGATCGGGCTGTTCGGATCCAGGGTGAGGGCGCTGGTGCTGTTCGCCCCGCCGTCAGGGTCGGTGGTGTTGGTCACGCCCTGCGGCAGGTCCGCAGCGTCCACCGTCACGGTGTACGCGATGAGCGTGCCGAACGAGTCTCGCACCGGCAGGTTCTCGAAGCGGTAGGTGCCGGTCGCGTTCGTGGTGAGGGTGAACGTCTCGGCGATGCCGTTGCCGTCGATGTCGGCGGTCAGTCGCACCCGCACGCCGGTGATCCCCTCGCCCGGATCGGCCACGCCGTCGCCGTCCACGTCCAGGAAGACGGTGTCGCCGATGACGCCGCTGGTGGTGTTGCGGTAGCCGAAGTCCTGGGCCTGGTCGCTCGGCGCGGCGTCGGTCAGCGTGGTCGTGCTGTTGTTGTTGTTCCCGCCGTCCGGATCGACCGTGTTCGGAATCGGCTGGCCGGGGCCGTCTTGCGGCACTGTGGCGGTGTCCACCATGACCGTGTACGTCACCCCGGCGGGGGTCGTCCGCAGGCCGGTGAACTGGTACACGCCGCTGGCGTTGGTGGTGGTCGTCACCGTCTCGACGGTGCCGTCCCCGTCCAGGTCGCCGCTCAGGAACACCCGCACGCCGGCCAGCCCTTCACTCGCGTCGGGGGTGCCGTTGGTGTTCACGTCGAGGAAGATGGTGTCGCCGATGGCACCCACCCCGCGGTAGCCGAAATCGCGGGTCAGGTCGGTCGGGGCGGCGGTCGTCAACGTGCTGGTGGCGGTGCCGTCGGTCGGCCCTTCCGGATCGACCACCGGCGTGGCGTTCACGCTCGCCGGCAGGGTGGTCTCGTCCACGTCCACCGTGTACGTCACCCCGCCGACGGAGGTCCGCAGGCCGGTGAACAGGTACTGGCCGTTCGTGTCGGTGGTGGCCGTCACCGTCTCGGCGGTGCCGTCCCCGTCGAAGTCGCCGATCAGCCGGACGACCACGTTGGCGATCCCCTCGCCGCTGCTCGGCAGGCCGTCGGTGTTCACGTCGAGGAAGATGGTGTCGCCGATGGCACCCGGCCCGCGGTAGCCGAAGTCGCGAGTGAGATCTTCGGGGAAGTCGTCGTTGAGCGTGCTGTCCGACTGGTTGTTCAGCGTGGCGTCCGGGTCCACCGTCTGCGCCAGGGTCGGCGGCAGGGTGGCGGCGATCACACTCACGGTGTACGCCTTGGGGGTCACGCCCGGGCCGTTGTCGCCGTCCACCACCAGACCGTCGAACAGGTAGAACCCGTCACCGCTGGTGGTGGTCGTCACCGTCTCGGGGGTGCCGTCGTTGTCCAGGTCACCGGTCAGCGTGACGGTCACGCCGTCCAGCCCTTCGCCGGCGTCGAACACGCCGTTATTGTTGACGTCATTGAACACGCGGTCGCCGATGCGGCCGGGGCCGCGGTAGGCGAAGTCGCGGGTCAGGTCGCTGGTCGCCACCGTCGTCAGGGTGGCGGTGGCGGAATGGTCGAGCGTGCCGTCCGGGTCAAACGTCTGCGCCACGCCGGTCGGCAGCGTGGCGGTGTTCACCGCCACCGTGTAGGGCACGCCGCCGAGCGTGACCCGCAGGCCGCTGAACAGGTATTGACCGTTCGTGTCGGTGGTCGTGCGGACGGTCTCGGGCGTGCCGTCGCCGTCCAGGTCGCCGGTGAGTGTCACCTCGACCCCGGCGATGCCCTCACCGGCGTCGAACGTGTTGTTGCCGTTCACGTCCAGCCA